>NZ_JCALCX010000100.1:0-985 GCF_059812565.1 Mycobacterium sp. NGS49
CTGACTGGCCGGGCGGTGCCGGGAAAGACGGCGTTTGTGTTTCCCGGGCAGGGGGCGCAGCGGGCGGGTGTGGGGGCGCAGTTGTATGGGTGTTATCCGGTGTTCGCCGAGGCGATTGATGTGGTGTGTGCGCAGTTGGATCCGTTGTTGGGGCGGTCGTTGAAGGAGGTGTTGTTCGCGCCCGCGGGGTCTTCGGAGGCGGGGTTGTTGGATCAGTCGACGTTTACTCAGCCGGCGGTGTTTGCGGTGGAGGTGGCGTTGTATCGGTTGGTGGAGTCGTGGGGGGTGGTCCCGGATTTCTTGATTGGGCATTCGGTGGGTGAGTTGGTGGCGGCGTATGTGGCGGGGGTGTTGTCGCTGGCGGATGCGTGTGTGGTGGTGGCGGCGCGGGGTCGGTTGATGGGTGCGTTGCCTGGTGGTGGGGCGATGGTGGCGGTGGCTGCCGGTGAGCAGGAGGTGCGTGCCTCGCTGGTGGGGTATGAGGGCCGGTTGTGTGTGGCGGGGGTCAATGCTCCGGCCTCGACGGTGGTCTCGGGGGATGCGGCGGCTATTGATGAGTGGATCGGGTTGTGGGAGGGCCGCAAAGCTACTCGGTTGAAGGTCAGTCATGCGTTTCATTCGGCGCGGATGGAGCCGATGTTGGAGGAGTTCGCCGCGGTATTGCAGGGGGTGTCTTTCGGGGAGCCGCGGGTTGCGGTGGTGTCGAATCTGACGGGCACGGTGGCCACGGCTCAGGAGTTGGGTTCTGTCGGGTATTGGGTGCGTCATGCCCGCGAGGCGGTGCGGTTCATGGATGGGGTGGAGTTCTTGGCCGGTGCGGGGGTGAGCCGGTTTTTGGAGCTTGGTCCCTCGGGGCCGCTCAGCGCGATGGTGGCTCAGTGTGTGGCTGAGCGCGGTAGCGGCAACGAGGTGTTGTGTGTTGCGGCGTTGCGTGCAGCGGGGTCTGAGCCTGAGTCGGTGATGGGGTTGTTGGGGCGCGCGCATG
>NZ_JCALCX010000101.1:0-975 GCF_059812565.1 Mycobacterium sp. NGS49
TGGTGGCGAGGCCGATTCGGGGTGGGTGCGGCACGCTGAGGGGATGCTCGGGGCGGGAGGGGCTGGCCCCTGGGCGGATCTGTCCGCGTGGCCGCCGCAGGGCGCGCTGAGCGTGGATATCTCCGATGCTTATGCGCGGTTGGCCGAACGTGGCTATCAGTACGGGCAGGCGTTTCGCGGATTGAGGTCGTTGTGGCGCCGTGGTGAGGAGTTGTTCGCCGAGGTCGGGGTGCCCCAGGACGCTGGGGTAGATGTGGGCGGGTTCGGGTTGCATCCGGCGGTATTCGACACGGCACTTCATGCAATGGCGGCGGCTGCTGATGACGGGGACCTGACGGTTCCGTTTGTCTGGGAGCGGGTGTCGTTGCATGCGGCCGGGGCGGGGGTGCTGCGGGCGCGGATTGCGCCGGTGGGGGCTGGGGCGGTGTCGGTGGAGTTGGCCGACGGTGCGGGTGGGCCGGTGTTGTCGGTGGGTTCGTTGACGGTGCGTGCGGTGTCGGCGGGTCAGTTGGAGTCGGCGGCGGCCGCTGGCGGTGGCGGCTCGGGTGGGTTGTTTGAGGTGGATTGGGTGGCGGCGCCGGTGGTGGGTGAGCGCCCGGCGGTGGTGTCGGTGCTGTCGTGGGAGGATTTCGAACAGTCAGTGAAAGCCGCTGGGGCCCAGGATGTTTCCGATATTCCGGACGCGGTGGTGGTGGAGGTGTCGGGGGCCCCGGCCGCGGATGCGGTGGTTGCGGGGGTGTACGCGGCGGTTCACCGGGTGTTGGCGGTGGTGCAGTCGTGGCTGGCTCGGCCGGGGGGTGCGGTGTTGGTGGTGGTGACCCGTGGCGCGGTCGGCGAGGTGGTCACTGATTTGGCGGGAGCGGCGGTGTGGGGGTTGGTCCGCTCGGCGCAGGGAGAAAGCCCGGGCCGGATTGTGTTGGTGGACACTGACACTGATCTCGATACTGGAGTGGACGTGGCGGCGGTGCTGGCGGT
>NZ_JCALCX010000102.1:0-950 GCF_059812565.1 Mycobacterium sp. NGS49
ATCTCCGAACCGCTGACGGCCGCCGACCGGGGGTTTTGGGCCAAATTGGAAGGCTTTAATCCCGGCGGCAGTATGAAGGACCGGCCCGCAGTGCACATGGTTGAACGCGCCCGTGCCCGCGGTGAGCTGCGCGCGGGTGCCCGCATCGTGGAATCGACCAGCGGATCCCTGGGCTTGGGGTTGGCGCTGGCCGGCATGGTGTACCGGCACGCGGTCACGGTCGTCACCGACCCGGGTATGGAGCCCATCGTGCAAAATATGTTGCGCGCTCACGGCGCCGAGGTTGACTTGGTCACCGAGCCCCACCCGGTCGGCGGATGGCAACAGGCCCGCAAGGACCGCATCGCGCAGCTGCTGGCCGCTGACCCTGACGCGTGGTGCCCCAACCAGTACAACAACCCGGAAAACGTTGACGCGTACCGGCCGCTGGCCTTGGAGCTGCTCGACCAGCTGGGTCGCATCGATGTGCTGGTGTGCTCGGTGGGTACCGGTGGGCACTCGGCTGGTGTGGCACGGGTGTTGCGCCAGGCCAACCCTGATCTGAAGGTGATCGGGGTGGACACCGTGGGCTCGACGATCTTCGGTCAACCCGCGGCGACCCGGTTGATGCGGGGTCTGGGGTCGAGCATCTACCCCCGAAACGTCGACTACGGAGCGTTTGACGAGGTGCACTGGGTGGCGCCCGCCGAAGCGGTGTGGGCGGCGCGTGCCCTGGCAGCGACCCACCACGCCAGCGGCGGCTGGAGCGTGGGGGCCGTCGGGTTGGTGGCGGGGTGGGCAGCACGCACCATGTCCGCCGACACCACCATCGCCGCGGTCTTCCCCGACGGCCCACAACGCTATTTCGATACCATCTACAACGACGACTACTGCCACCAGCACGGCCTGCTCGACCAATTGCCCCCCGAAGAGCCGGCCGTGATTGGCCACCCGAACGAGCGGGTTGTGCA
>NZ_JCALCX010000103.1:0-799 GCF_059812565.1 Mycobacterium sp. NGS49
CCGCCTTCCAGGGCGCGCTGAACGCGGTCCTTTCGGGCAGTCTGCCGGCGTTCCAGGCCTCGCTGGGGGCGTTGAACGGGGCGTTGCAGGCCGCGTTGAGCGCGGCGCTGTCCGGGGCGCCGGCGCTCTCGGCGGGATTCAACGCGCTGCTGGCGGCCGGGCAGAACCTGGCCGCGACGTTCACCGCGGGACTGCCCGCGCTGGCCGCGCAGCTCTCCGGGGCTTTCGGGGCCACCCTGCCGACCCTGTCGGCCGCATTCACCGGGGCGATCAACGCCGCCCTGTCGGGCAGCCTGCCGGCCTTCCAAGCCTCGCTGGGGGTGTTGTCCGGGGCGTTCACCGCCGCGCTCAACGCCGCGTTTGCCGGGGCTCCGGCCCTGCAAGCCGCCCTGAACGCCGCCCTGAACGCCGGGGCCACCCTGGCCGCCACCTTCACCGGCGCCTTCCCGGCCCTGGCCGCCCAACTCAGCGCCGCCTTCGGCGGCACCCTGCCCGCCCTCAACGCCGCCCTCTCGGCGACCCTGAGCGCAGCGTTCTCGGGCAGCCTGCCGGCCCTGCAAGCCTCCCTGGCCGCCCTCAACGGGGCGTTCACCGCCGCCTTCAACGCCGCCCTGGCCGGCGCCCCGGCCCTGCAAGCCGGCCTCAACGCGCTGCTGAGCGCCGGGGCCAACCTGGCCGCCACCTTCACCGGCGCCCTGCCGGCCCTGGCCGCCTCCTTCCAAGCCACCCTGCCCGCCCTCAACGCCGCCCTCTCGGCGACCCTGACCGCGGCCTTCTCCGGCAGCCTGCCGGCCCTGCA
>NZ_JCALCX010000104.1:0-780 GCF_059812565.1 Mycobacterium sp. NGS49
CTCAGTTGCATACCCAGCTCACGACCGTCCCACCGCCAAGCCTGTTCAGGGCGTCGGATTCCGCCGCTGCACGTGACAAGCCTGTTCCGCCCCGGTAATTCACGCCGTCGGAAGCGACCGCGCCACACAGATTGAAGCTGATGACGACGCGGCAGTCCTTGTCGTTGCAGCGGTCCACCGCGACCTGTTGCGCTTGTGTTTTGGTGGGGTAACCCTGCGCTGTACCCCAAGCGCCGCTCGGGGCATAGGCGATCGCACCGTAGCGCATCACGTGCGGCACGGGCATTTCCGGAATCATGCCCATCTCGGACATCGCAGCGTTGTCGAGATTGGCGCTTACCTGCGGAACCAGCGGAAGCGCTATGGCCATCAGCCCTGCTGCGGCACCTACGCTCGCGACTGCTAACGCGACTCGATGACCTCTCTTAGGTGTCATTGTCTTGATTCCCTTCTTGTTCATCTTGGTTATGGTGATCTGGGCCAGTTTCGGGTGACGAAATTTCGGCTGAGGCCAAACAGCTGGAGCGCCAGTCCTTCTGGCGGCTTAGGGATGGTGCGGGTTTGGTGCCGGTGACGGCATCGTCGTTTGCCGTGGCTCGTTCGACGTCCCGGGACCCATCATCCCGGGTCCCATACCTCCGCCCGATCCCATCATCGGGCAGCTGCTCGCACCGCCGCCGCCGGATGTCTGCTGCCCGGTGCTCGGGCCATTGGTGGCGCGGGCCAAGAAGAACCCCGCAAAAAACAGCAGGGCTACGATGAAAACGACACCGGCGGCAG
>NZ_JCALCX010000105.1:0-743 GCF_059812565.1 Mycobacterium sp. NGS49
CGCCCATCAAGAGCCTCGGTGCCCAACCATCCACCAGTGACCGTTGAATAAAACGGAACGGTCCCAGCGCGCGGGGTGATCCCCGACAACTGCCCCACCAGCCGCTGCTCCACCGCCTGCACCTGCACCGAATGCGAGGCGTAATCCACCGGGATACGCCGCGCGAACACCCCCTGTGCCGCACAGGCGGCCACCAACTCCTCCAACACCGCCGCATCCCCGGAGACCACCGTCGAGGACGGACTGTTGACCGCCGCCACCGACACCCGGCCCCCATAACCCGCCAACCGCTGACCGACCTGCGCCACCGGCAACCCGATCGCCGCCATCCCGCCCAACCCCACCAGATCAGCAATCGCCTTACTGCGCAGCGCCACCACCATCGCCGCATCGGCCAAACTCAACCCACCGGCCACAAACGCCGCAGCGATCTCCCCCTGGGAATGACCCATCACCATCTCCGGGACCACCCCACACGAGCGCCACAACGCCGCCAACGACACCATCACCGCAAACAACGCCGGCTGCACCACATCCACCCGGGTCAACCACGACTCATCCCCGCCGCGCAACACCTCCTCCAACGACCAATCCACATGCGGCGCAAGCGCATCCGCACACGCAGCCATCTGCGCAGCGAACACCGGCGAACCATCCCACAACCCCACCGCCATCCCCGGCCACTGACCCCCCTGCCCGGGAAACACAAACGCCGTCTTTCCCGGCACCGCCCGGCCAGTCAC
>NZ_JCALCX010000106.1:0-709 GCF_059812565.1 Mycobacterium sp. NGS49
TTTTTTCGGGGTCGATGGTGTGGCTGCTTAGGACGTGGTGGCCGGTTTTGCTGATGACGGTGACGGTGGTGGTGGTGACCAGGATCAGGACTGGGGTGTGGGTGTGGGGGCGTCCGATGCCGAGGTGGTGTAGGCGGCTGCCGTGGCGCAGGGTGAGTTTGCCGAATTGGTCGACGATGTCGTGGCGGATGCGGAAGTGTTCGGCGGGTGCGCCGGTGGGGCTGGCTTTGGGTCGGGCGAGGTAGGCCTGTTCGGGGGTGATGGTGCCCGGGGTGGGCGCGGTGGCTTCGTTGGGTGTTGTAGATGAGGCGGAAGGTGTCGAGCAGGGCTTGCAGGTCGGCGATGGTGGCGGGCCGGGGCCGGGCGGCGAGCCAGCGTTTGAGGGTTTGGTGGAAGCGTTCTACCTTGCCTTGGGTTTGGGGGTGGCCGGGGTGTCCGTTCTTTTGGGTGATGCCCAGGCTGGCGATCAGGCGTTCGAACTCGTTGTGGCCGTGGGGCAATCGTGAGGTGTAGACCGATCCGTTGTCGGTGAGGGTGGCGGCGGGCAGTCCGAATTCGGTGGCGGTGGCAAGGAAGCTGGCAACCACGTCGGGTCCGCTGACTCGGCGATAGGCGGTGCAGGACAGCAAGTATCGGGAGTGGTCGTCGAGCCAATTGAGGATCTCGACGTCGGTGCCGTCGGCGAGGGTCCAGTGGGTGAAGTCCGATT
>NZ_JCALCX010000107.1:0-688 GCF_059812565.1 Mycobacterium sp. NGS49
TGGGCTGGTGGGAGCCATTCGGTGTCGCCGTGGGCGTTTTTGCGGGTGGTCCAGCCTTTTTCGGCGAGGCGGTTGTCTGGGCCGCAGGCAAGGGTGAGGTCGTGGATGTCGGTGCAGTGGGTGGTGGTCCAGCCTGACGCGTGGTGGACTTCGGCGTGGTAGGCCGGGGCGTCGCAGCCCGGTCTGGTGCAGCCACCTTCTTTGGCCAGCAACATCATTCGCTGGGCGAGGTTGGCAAAGCGTTTGCTGTGGAACAGCGCCAGGGGTTTGGCGTGGTCGAAGACCGCGAGGTAGTGGTGGGCCTGGGTGGCCCAGCGGATCAGTGTCGGTAGCGGCACCCGGGTGCCGCCTCCGGTGCGGGCTCGGCCGGCGCCGGCTTCGAGGTCTTGCAGGGTGGTGGTGACGATGATGGAGACCGGCAGGCCGTTGTGGGTGCCGAGATCTCCGGAGGCGCACAGTGCGCGGATCCCGGTGATCATCGCGTCGTGGTTGCGTTGGGGTTGGCTGCGGGTGTCGCGGCGCGCGGTGTCGTCATCGGGAGCGCCGTCGGTGACCGGCTTCTCGTCCTCGGGGTTGGCCGCGCCGGGGGCGGCCAGCTTGGCCCACGCCGCTTCGATCAGGGCGCGTAGCTCGGGGGTGATCAGGCCGTTGATGCGTGACATGCCGTCGTATTCCTGCTTGCCCAGGA
>NZ_JCALCX010000108.1:0-684 GCF_059812565.1 Mycobacterium sp. NGS49
GTGGTGCCGAGGGTGCCGGTGTTCGATGCGGCGGGCACGGTGTTGATCACCGGGGGCACCGGCGGTTTGGGTGTGACGTTGGCTCGGCATCTGGTGGCCGAGTATGGGGTGCGGCATCTGGTGTTGGTCAGCCGGCGTGGGATGGCCGCTGAGGGTGTCGAGCAGGTGACTGCGGAGTTGGCTGAGTTGGGTTGCCGGGTGCAGGTGGCGGCTTGTGATGTTGCTGATCGTGATGCGTTGGCCCGGGTGTTGGCGGCGATACCGGCGCGGTTCCCGTTGTCGGCGGTGGTGCACGCGGCCGGGGTGCTCGATGACGCGGTGATCGCATCGCTGACACCGCAGCGGGTCGATGCGGTGTTGCGGGCCAAGGTCGATGCGGCGTGGAATCTGCATGAGTTGACCCGGGACCGGGATTTGTCGGCGTTTGTGTTGTTCTCCTCGATGGCCGGTGTCATGGGGACTGGGGGGCAAGCCAATTATGCGGCGGCCAACGCTTTTCTGGATGGGTTGGCCGCCTATCGTCGGCAAGGGGGTCTGGCGGCGACGTCGTTGGCCTGGGGGCTCTGGGAGCAGGCCAGCACCATGACCGGGCACCTAGGGGCCCAGGATGTGGCCCGGCTGAGTCGGGGTGGGTTAGTGCCGATGCCATCCCACGAAGCCCTGGACTTGTTCGACACCGCGTTG
>NZ_JCALCX010000109.1:0-622 GCF_059812565.1 Mycobacterium sp. NGS49
GCCGTCGCTGCCGGTGCCGGCTTGGTTGCTGATTGTGGCGTTGACGCCGTTGGCTCCATTGAATCCAGTACCGCCCTGGCCGCCGGCGCCTCCATTACCGAACAGGACCGCGTTACCGCCGAGACCGCCAGCCGCCCCAGTACCGCCCATTCCGCCGGATCCACCGTTGCCCCATAGCAATCCGCCGCTACCGCCATTTCCGCCAGCTGCGCCGCTACCGCCGATGCCCCCGTTGCCGCCGTTGCCGATCAGCCCGGCACTACCGCCGTTGCCCCCTGTCTGGCCATCGACACCGTTACCGCCGTTGCCGCCGTTGCCGAATAACAACCCTCCCGCACCGCCGGCCTGCCCGGGCGCGCCATCAGCGCCATTGCCGATCAACGGACGTCCCAACAACGCATTGGTCGGCGCATTGATGAAGTCCAGCACTTCTCGCTCCAAGGCCTGCAGCGGCGAGACGTTGGAGGCCTCAGCCGAGGCATAGGCATTCGCACCACCGGTCAGTGTCTGGACGAACTGACCGTAGAACGCTTCGGCGCGCGCGCTTAGCGTGTGGTAGGCCTGAGCGTGCTCAGAAAACAGCGCAGCAACCGCTGCAGACACTTCATCCTCACCCAAGGCC
>NZ_JCALCX010000011.1:0-213671 GCF_059812565.1 Mycobacterium sp. NGS49
GGTGAGCCCGATGCCGGCGTTGTAGTTGCCGGTGTTGAACAGGCCCTGGTTGTAGTTGCCCGCATTGCCGATGCCCAGCAGCTGCAACGGGCCCAACGGCAGCCCGGAATTGCCGGTACCGGCGTTGCCGATACCCAGATTGAGCATGCCCCTGTTCAGGGCACCGACGTTCTGCAGACCGGTGTTCCACAATCCGATGTTGTCCACGCCGTTGTTGCCGATCCCGACCCCGCCAAACTTGGTGATCGGATCGGTCGGGGTGAAGTGCGGACTGACGTTGGCTATTCCCACATTGAGGGTGCCGTCGTTGAAGAACCCGATATTGCCCTGACCCACATTGCCGTACCCCAGGCTCGGCAACAACGCCTGCGCCGGGGACGCCAGTTGCGCTACCGCCGCCGACGCGCCCGCGTGGTAACCGGCCATGGCCGCGACATCCTGGGCCCACATCTCCTCGTAGATGCTCTCGACCGCCGCGATCGCCGGCGCATTTTGTCCGAACAGATTGGACAGCACCAGATTCACCAGGCCCGAACGGTTGGCCGTCACTGCCGCCGGATGGACTGTCGCCGCTAATGCCGTCTCGAAAGCGCCGGCGACCGCCTGTGCTTGCGACGCTGCGTCCGACGCCTGGGCCGATGCGGCACTCAACCAACCCGCGTACGGCGTGGCGGCAGCCATCATCGCCTGAGCAGCCGGGCCCTGCCAGACATCCGCCGCCAAAGCGGAGGTCAACGACGAAAACGACTCAGCCGCCGAGTCGAGCTCTGACGCCAGCCTGTTCCATGCGGCACCGGCCTCAAGCATCGGCGCCGACCCGGCGCCGGTGAACATTCGCAATGAGTTCACCTCGGGGGGCAACACTGAAAAGTTCATCTACCTGTGCCTTTCTTGCCACTGTCGGCCAGCTTGCGGGGCCGCTTCGCTTGTGATGCGCGAATCTATCGGATGGCAAAACGGTTTACATGCGTTTCCGTATTCGATTTGTTGATACATACGATCTGCACACGTAGCATTAAGGCTTTTCTCAGGTGCGTTAAGGTTCTTCTCAGGTTCTCCGGCATCGTCGAACCTCCGACCGGCCGTAGCCTGTGGGGATGACCGAGTTCGTCGTGGTCAAGGTCAAGCCCGGCAGCCGCAAGGGTCCCCTTGTCGAAGTCGCCTATGACGGTGAGCTGACCGTCTACGTCCGAGAGCGGGCGGTGGACGGCAAGGCCAACGACGCGGTCACCCGGCTACTGGCCACCCACCTCGAGGTACCCAGGAGCAGAGTCGAATTGGTATCCGGAGCGACGTCACGGCTGAAGCGGTACCGCGTCACCCGGTGAACGCGCGTCGTCGATCAGTCAGATGCCGCCGATATCGGCCCAGCGACGATGAAGCCGCTCCACAACCTTTTCGACCTCGGCACGGGGTTAGCACCGATCAGCATGAGTAAGAATGCGTCGCCACCGATACGGACGAGGCGTGCACCGCGGCGAAGGCGCCTTTCTCGTTCTATCCGGCCGTGCGGGACCGTTCTATCCATTGGCCAAGCGCGTCCTCCGTCGCCGCCGGCAGACCTAGACCGGCAGCTTCGGCAGCCTGCTCGAACCGCGCGAGCAGGTCGGCCGAAACGGAGACATTCAGTTTCGTGTGCGCAGGTTTCGGCTTGGGCGGCGGGGCGGCAGCCACGTGCCGGGCGGCCGTCGCGTCCATGGTTTCGCGCAGCGCGGGCATCTCTCTGAGCAGGCGCGCGAGGTCGTCCCGTTCGATGCGCAGCACCTCGGCCGGCCCGATCGTAGTGACCGTCGCGGATCGCAATTGCCCACGGCGCAGCGCAGATTCGCCGATGACCTCACCTGGGCCCACCACGGCGACGCGGTCCTGGCCGACATACACACCGGCCTCACCACTGAGCAGGATGAAACAGTCGTCCGAAGGCGTCTGCTCACGAATCAGGGGCCATGGCACCGACTGCGACGTGTGATGTGCAGACCGCACGAGGCGCTCCAGATCGGCGTCTGAGAACTTCTCGAACGCACTGAACTCGCGCAGCCGACCGACGTCTCGCCGGACGTCGCGCTCCAGCTCCGCCGCGAGTTCCTCCGCGTCGTTCTTCATAATGAGGCTCCTGATCTTCGGTGATCATGTCGTGGTGGAGCGTAACGCGAATATCGCTCAGTTCATTGAAAAGTTGATTTGGGAATCTCCGCCGAGAATTCTCTGGTGGGGCATCCCCCCGACAAATCGGCTCGGGATCCGAGGCGTCCGGTGTGACACCGGAGGTGACAAGGCCGCCGGGAAGTGATCGGATTCCTTTGTAGCGATCCGACATTCGTTTGACCCAGTCCGGCGAGGATCGGCCCCGAAGAGGTGGCAGGTACGTGAGAGAAGAACCGAATGGTCCGGCGCTCCTCGCCGTCGACCTCGGCAAGACATTCTGCCGGGCGGCGGTGGGCGGGCTCGGGGCGGTCGGGGCGGGTGCGCCAGGCCTCACGGCGCCCGGTGGGGTGCGGTCCGCCGAGTCGGCGATCCTGGCCCTCGCCCGTCAACTCGGACCGGTCGAGGAGGTGATCGTGGGCGCCGCCGGCGCGCTGGCGGCACCGGACGCGGCCGGCGCGCTGGGCGAGGCGCTGCTTGCTTCGATCCCGGCGAAACGCATCACGGTGACCAGCGACGCCGTGCTTGCGCATGCCGGCGCGCTGGACGGGAGGCCGGGCGTCGTCCTGGTTGTCGGCACCGGCGTCGTGGCGCTCGCCATCGGCCTCGACGGCACGCTGCGCACCGCTGACGGCTGGGGTCCGTGGTTGGGCGACGAGGGTGGCGGAGCCTGGATCGGTGCCGCCGGGCTGCGGGCCGCGCTGCGCGCCGGCGACGGGCGCGGGCCGGCCACCACCTTGCTCGACGCTGCCCGCGCGCGATTCGGCGCGCCGCAGACCTGGCCAGGCCAGTTCACCGATGCGGCCGCGTTGGGGTCTTTCGCAGCCGATGTGCTCGCCGCGACGACCGACGTTATTGCGCGCGGAATCGTCAGCGCTGCTGCCGAGGCGCTGGCCGCTACCGCTCATGCAGTGGGGGAGGGCCCGATATGCATGGTCGGCGGACTGGCCGGCGTCGAGGCTTTGCGGGAAGGACTCGACGGCCTTCGGCCGGCGGCCGGCGACGCGCTCGATGGCGCACTACGGTTGGGCGACATTCACGAACCGCACCTGATCCGCCGGCGGGCACCCGCGGCGCGGCACACACTCGACGCCCTCAGCACCGAAGCCGCGCGTCCCGGTCTCGACGACCTCGACACGCGGCCCATCGGAGAGGTCGTCGCACTGCTCATCGACGCCGAGGGACAGGCGCATACGGCGGTCGCCGCGGCTGTCCCGGCGATCACGGCGGCGGCCGAGGCGATCAACGCGCGCCTACAACAGGGCGGCCGCCTGATCTACGCCGGCGCCGGCACGCCCGGGCGGCTCGGCGTTCTGGACGCCGCCGAATGCGGACCGACGTTCGGCACCGACCTGGTGCGTGGGGTGATCGCCGGCGGGTCGGCGGCGTTGACCCGCGCGATCGAAGGCGCCGAGGACGCTTTCGTCCCGGCCGACCTAGCCGGTCTCACCGCCGCGGATGCCCTCGTCGGGATCACGGCGTCCGGCCGCACCCCCTACGTGCTGGGGGCGCTCGACTACGCGCGGTCCATCGGAGCACTGACCGTCGCCATCGTCAACAACCCCGGCAGCGAAGCGTCTGCCGACCTGATGATCGAGTTGCTCACCGGGCCCGAAGTGTTGGCCGGTTCCACGCGGCTGACCGCCGGAACCGCCCAGAAGGTGGTGCTCAACGCATTGTCGACGAGTGTGATGATCGCGCTGGGCAAGGCCTACGGACCCCGGATGGTCGACGTACGGGTGACCAACGAGAAGCTGCGAAGGCGCGCCGTGCGGATGGTTCGCGATGCCGCCGGGGTCGACGAGGAAACCGCGGTTGGCGCCTTGGCCGCCGCGGGTGGCCACGCCAAGACAGCAATCGTGGCGCTGCTGGCGGGCGTCGGCGCCGCTGAGGCGGCCATGCGGCTGGAACGGGCTGGTGGACGCGTAGCCGAGGCACTCGATCAGCGCTGAGCCCTAACCGGCACCGGGAGTGCCGTCGGCGCCGGCCAGCTGCCCGCCCTTACCTCCGGTGCCGCCGGCCCCGCCGAAGATCCCAGCCCCACCATTGCCGCCGTTTCCGATCCAGCGGGCATCGCCGCCATTGCCGCCGGCGGCGGGAAGGCCAGCGCTCGTGCCGGCAGACCCCCCGGCGCCGCCGAAGCCGATCAACCCGCCG
This sequence comes from Mycobacterium sp. NGS49, assembly GCF_059812565.1. Taxonomy (NCBI): domain Bacteria; kingdom Bacillati; phylum Actinomycetota; class Actinomycetes; order Mycobacteriales; family Mycobacteriaceae; genus Mycobacterium; species Mycobacterium sp. NGS49. The sequence goes on from NZ_JCALCX010000011.1 coordinate 4,300, forward strand.
GTTCCGCCATTGCCACCACGCCCGCCACCGCCGATGCCGCCGGCCAGTTCGGCCCCGCCGGTTCCGCCGGCCCCACCCTGGCCGAACAGGCCGATCGCGTTACCACCGTTTCCCCCCGCGGCACCTGGGGCACCCACTCCGCCCACGCCGCCGTTACCACCGTTCCCTATCACGACGCCGCCGTTACCGCCGACGCCGCCGGGCGAGGAGGTTCCGCCGATGCCAAATTGGCCGTTGCCGCCGACACCGCCGTCGCCAACGAATCCGGCATTGCCCCCGTTGCCTGCCAGCCCACCGTTGAAACCCAGACCGCCGTCGGCGCCGGCCCCACCGTCGCCGAACAGACCGCCGTTGCCGCCGTTGCCGCCGGCACCGCCGTCGCCGTTGCTGCCGAAACCTCCAACCCCGCCGTCACCCCCACCGCCGAACATTCCACCCGCGCCGCCGGTTCCCCCGTTGCCGCCGTTGACAGCGCCGATGCCGCCGTCACCCCCGGCCCCGCCGTAACCGAACCACCGCGCGTTGCCACCGCTACCGGCATTGCCCCCGTTGCCGCCAGTGGCGCCCGGCCCGCTCACCCCGCCGGCGCCTCCGACGCCACCGTTGCCGAACAACCCGACCGCGTTGCCCCCTACACCGCCCTGGCCGCCATTTGCTCCGACTGCGACCGCTCCGACACCGCCACCACCGCCGGCGCCGCCGTTGCCGTAGAGCCAGCCCCCCGTACCGCCGGCCCCGCCTGGATTTCCGGCCACCAGAAGCGCGCTACCCGGCCCGCCCAGGCCACCTGCCCCGCCGTTGCCGATCAGCCCCGCTGCACCGCCGTTGCCACCGGCCTGGCCCACGCCACCCGAGCCGCCGTTGCCGCCGTTACCGAACAGGAGCCCACCGGGGCCGCCGTCTTGTCCGGTGTTGGGTAACCCGTTGGCGCCGTCGCCGATGAGCGGTCGTCCCAGCAACGCCTGGGTGGGGGAGTTCACCAGGTTGAGCGCCGTCTGCTGGAGTGACTCGGCAGCGGCGTACGAAGCGCCGCCGGCCCCCATCGCCTCGACGAACTGGTCGTGGAACGCCACTGCCTGGGCGCTGAGCCTCTGATACGCGTGGCCATGAAAGCCGAAAAGGGCCGCGACCGCGGCCGAGATCTCATCGGCGCCGGCGGCCAGTACCTCCGTGGTGGGCAAGGCCACGGCCGCACTTGCCGCCCCAATCGCCGTACCGATTCCCATCAAATCCGTTGCCGCCGAAGCCAACAGCTCCGGCGCCACGATTAGATACGACACCTCTGGCCGCCCTTCCGCCGCGCGCCCGGGGACCGGCCCGCTTCCGGTCACCACTGCCACGCGCGGCAAGACGGATCCTAAGTGCCCACACCGTGATCGCGTGCGGTATTGCCCGCAACCCGTCGGACGACCTGGCGGGGCTGAACCCTATTGGCGTTCGGCCGAATTCGCTTCCGTCGTATCGTGCCGGGAAATGTGACCGATGCCGGCGCGTGACTCGATAGAGTTGCCGACGTGAACAAGTTTTCATTTGCACTGCTGGCTACCGCCACCGCTGCTGCGTTGCAGGTCGCCATCGTGCCTCCGGCCAACGCGAACGTCTGTCCCGTCGCCGAGGGCGGCTCGTATGTCAACCCCGCCGACTGCCCGGTCGGCAGTATCGCGGCGGCGGACGCACTCGACGAGGCACGCCAGCGTCTCCAGGGCCGGCCGCCGTGCTACACCCGCGAAGGCGTGCCCTACTACACGCCCGGTGACGCCCCCTGCGGCTAACCGGCGAAGAACTCGGGCAAACCCTGTTAACGGTGGGCAATACGGCGCACAATTGAGCTGTCCGTTTGAACGCTGGGAGCCGCGATGAGCGAGCAACTGTCAGACCTTTTCGGCGACATCTTCCGCCGGTACTTCATCCCCGCGATCGACGCGTACCCGCGCAAGGGTCGAGCCCTCGTCGGGAGATTGCTCGCGCTGACAGACGACATCCCGGACAGACTGGCGCAGAGCCGGTCCGCCGCGATCGCATGGGGGAGAGCGGAGACTCCGCGCGCGAGAATCACCTCGGAACTTTTCGTGACCACCCAACATGGACTGATGTATGCCGCTCGGTTGGCCGAATCGGGTCGGGAGCTGTATTACCTGGCCACGCCGCACGGGCTGTTCGACTCCTTCGTTGATCAAGTCGACACCGCTGAATTACCGCAAGACGCAACAGTTCTGGTGGACAACCGGATGGAGCGCGACCTCGCGGCCGCTCATCCCATGGACGCGGCGCTACGCCGGATTCTCGACGAGCACCTGGCGCTGCGGGTGGACCTGCCCACGTAGATCAACGTGAGGCGCTGAGGATTTTGATGGCGAAGACGAGCGTGTCACCCGGCCGGATTCCGGCGCTGGGCTGACCGTCAGGGTAGCCATCGGCGGACGTCATCGCGACGGCGACCGTGGAACCGACCTTTTGTCCCGCGATGGCCTTCTGGAAGCCCGGGACGACTCCGGTAAGCGGGAAGTCGACCGGGGCACCACGCTCATAGCTGGTGTCGAAGACGGAGCCGTCCCGTCCGTTGACGCCCATGTAGCAGACGGAAACTGTGGCGGTGTTCGAGACGATGGGCCCATCCCCGGCACGCAAGGTGTGTACCTGGGTCTGCGCCACGCTGAACGGTGTCGTCACCGTCACCCGGGGAGCGTTCGCTTCCGTTGATCCGGTCACTGCGACGCTGCCGGTGGTGCCGGCCAACGTCCACTCGGGCGTGCCCCCGTTCTGCGGTGCCGCAGTCGGGCAGGCGCCGGTTTGAGCTGCCGTAGCCGGGGCGGAGGGGCGGGTGTAGAGGTCAGAGATTGACGGCGCGCTGGTCGAAGAGGTCGATGCGGTGTTTGTAGGGGAGCCGCACGCGGTGAGCATCATGACGAACGAAGCGCCACAGGCGGCGAGCGTGACGGCCGGAGACACCCGAGGAAGATTCACCGGTGTCACGGTACAGACATATTGAGCAGAGCCCGCCGACAGCCTCAGCGAAGCAGGGCTACGAGAAAGTCCGAATCCTCGCCGAACGGTCGCAGGTCCCAGGTGGACAGCAATAGATCCGGAATGAAGCCGGCCTGGTCTGCGTCGTCGAGGAACTCACCGAACGAATAGTCGCGACCGGCCCCGAATCCGATGACCGCTCGGCCGCCGTCGGCCAGGTGGGCACGAAGCCGAGTCAGCACTCGCACGCGGGTGCTCGGGGCCAGGAAGGCCATCACGTTGCCGGCCGACACAATGACGTCGAACGGCTCGAGGATGCCGTGTGCGGGCAGGTTCAGCTCCGCGAGGTCTGCCACCAGCCAGCGCGGTCCGGGATGGTCCTGTTCGGCGGCTTCGATGAGAACCGGGTCGACGTCCACACCCACGACGTGGTGGCCGACCGAAGCCAGGTACCCCCCTAACCGGCCCGGACCGCAGCCGGCGTCCAGGATGCGGGCGCCGCGTGGCGCCACAGCGTCCACCAGGCGGGCTTCGCCGACCAGGTCGTCACCGGCGCGGGCCATAGACCGGAAGCGCTCGACATACCAGTGCGAATGCCCCGGATCTGCCGCGACCTTCTGCATCCAGAGACTTTGTTCGGCCATGTGAATCATTGTCGCAAGGGGGACCCGGGTCGGCCGACGAGTTCGAGCTTGAAGGCGTGTCCGCGGCGAAACGCGTGACCCGGTCTGGGGAGGTGGCCGTGGCGTCACCTCAATCGCGCACAGGCGAGCAAAACGCTACACAGCGTGTCGGGGCGAGAAGCGTTTGGGAAGCGTGAGGAGAGCGGCGATCAGGAAGCACAGCGCGCCGACGAAGGTACCCACGTTGGTCAGCAGAGCGTCTTCGGTGAGACCCGTCGGAGTGATGAAGGCGCCGGCTGCCGAGGCGCCGAACGCGATCGAGCCGACCATGTTGATCCACGCTGCCAGCCAGTCGCGCGATTTCAGTTGAAGGAATCCGACCGACAGGGTTACTGCCATAACCCCCAAGATTCCGCTGACCAGGAACGCGACCGACCCCGCCGCGTCCGGACCCCATACCAAGTGCCGGCGGGAGGGGAGTCGATGCGCCCACATCGCAGCACCCGTGCTGACGTTGAAGCACAGGGTGCCAACGAACTGCGTGGCGGCCGAGAGCCATTCAGCCCGTATCGATGGCGTTGCCCCCGGCCCGGCAACAGACGCGCGGCTGAGACGCAGCTCGATGAGGGCCGCGCTGGTGAAAAACCACGAGCCGACAAAACACAGCAGATTGGTGGCACCCGCACCGCTGATCACGGCGAACCCCGGAGCCGTACCGATCGCGAACAGGGACGAACCGATCGCGAACAGCCAGCACTGGCTCCGTAACAACTCAGTCTTCGGCGTGTTGGTGACTTGAGAATCCTACGAAAGCCTTCGCCACCGACATCGATTACCAGCGACTGAACGACTACGCCCCCGCGTAGCGAGGCGATGATTTCACCGCGGTTTCAATTGAGCAAAGGTACTGCGGCTCACCCGCTGTGTGACGGCCGATATCGCCTGCCGGCTCCTAGTGTTGGCTGCTATGGCCCGACTCGAAACCCGTGTGAAGCGCTGGCGGAAAGTGCTTCACTCAACCGTGTCGGCATCGGTGGTCGCCATCCTCGGACTGGCCATCACCCCTGCGGCTCACGCCTCTGCCGCCGCGGCGACGTTGCGGGTGACGTCGACGTGGCAGACAGGTTTCATCGCCAGCTTCACCATCACCAACTCGAGCATTACGCCGCTTGCCGATTGGCGGCTTGATTTCGACATGCCGATGGGACAGTCCGTCATCCACACGTGGAACAGCACCGTTACCCAATCCGGCACGCACTACGTTCTCACCCCCGCGAATTGGAATCGCGTCATTGCACCCGGCGGTTCCGCCACGGGTGGCATGAGAGGCGTGCTCAGCGGCACCTACACGCCACCGTCGAATTGCGTGCTCAACGGACAATTGCCCTGCGTGTAGAGAAGGGCCCCCATGTGCAGCCCGTGAGAAAATGACATCTGCAGAGCAGATCAGCATTCGCCAGCTGTCGGTCACCGACGTGGCACCGATGAAAAGCCTGTTGACAATGTTCGGTGAGGCTTTTGATGAGGTGGAAACATATACCTCATCATGTCCGAGCGATGACTACCTGAGCCGATTGCTGAGCAACGCTTACTTCATTGCGCTGGTGGCAGTCAGCGATGGGTCGGTTGTTGGCGGTATCGCGGCCTATGAACTGCAGAAGTTCGAACAAGAGCGTAGTGAAATCTATATCTACGATCTGGCTGTCGCTGCAGCGCACCGCCGGCGGGGGATAGCCACCGCACTGATCGAGGAATTACGGCGGATCGCTGTAGCGCGAGCGGCTTACACGATCTTTGTGCAGGCAGATCTCGAAGATGACCCGGCAATCGCTCTGTACACCAAGCTTGGGGCACGCGCGGAGGTGCTGCACTTCGACATAAGGGTTGCGCCCGAGCCCTGCGGCCCGACCGGGTAGGTGGTTGAGGCGTGCTGAGTGGCCGGTGAACCTAACGGCCAGGAAGTAATGACGTCCCGCTCCCGCTCCGCCGGTTCAGACGCGGATGAACTTCTGTTCGCCCATGCCGAACATGCCATCGACCGAAAGGTCGACGTCCTCGGTGTGGATCCGCCCTTCGTACCAGCCGAAGGGGGCGTAATACTCGGCGAGCGATCGGCGCGGGCCGACGTGCATCTCGGAGCGGACGGTCGGCGTGAATCGCACCTCGACCTGGCCCGACCCGTCGGCGTCGCGCACGATCCAGCAGCCCCAGGGCCCGTCCGGCCGTTCCACGCGGACGGCCGGCAGTCGGTGGACCCGGTCGCCGAGCCAGACGGCGTTCTCGTTGTAGCGCTGGGGGTCGCGCACCTGGTTGTCGGTCAGGTTGAAGCCCTCGACCCGGCCCTCATCGCTGCGGCGCACGGCGGTCACCCAGTCGTACCGCATAGGCGAGGGGTAGTCCCCGTGGTGGTCGTCGAGGATCATGAACGAACGGTCGGGGTCGAACACGGTGAGGTCGGCGCCGGCGCGGAGCGTGCCGGCGAACGCCATCATCGTCTTGTGCGAGTACAGCGCACGATCATCGGCGAAGGGGTGGCAGATCACCAGGTGTCCGGCCTCTCCGGAGCCGCAGCGCCCGGCGCCGTGCAACTCCAGCGGCGGTAGCGCGCCGCGCCCAGGATGGCTGGCATCCACCGCGATCAGGCCCGAGCCCATCTCGTTGGTCAGCTGCAGCGAGAAGCGTCCTGCGCGACCGTGGGACCGGGTGTGGTCCAGGCCGCGAGCGACGTGCACCATCGAGGTCGGTACCTTCTGCTCCCACCGACGGATCGTGGCCGCCTGCTTGTCAACGACCAGCACTTGCAGCAGCGAGATCGACTTCGTGTCGTAGACGGCGCCGAGGACGAACACCGCGTCGTCACCGAGTTGGAACGCCTCCCACTCCTTGAGCCGGGCATTGCGCGCGGCGCGCTGCAGGCGACCACGCGCTCCGCTGGCGGTGACAACGTCGAGTGGGTTGATCCGTGCGATCGGGCCGTTGTAGGTGCCGAACCGGTAGCGACCGTCGATCACCAACTGGGCGGGTGGCGGCTCGTGCGTGCGCACCAGGCCGGAAGGGCTCGTGGGCGGGGTCTCGGTATCCACCGCCGGAGCGTACCGGAGGAACGCTGCCCACCAGTGACGGAGCCGGTGGGCTACCGTTGCGGCTCGAGTTACCCGCATTTTCCGGCTTGCCGATCGATGAGATCTTCGACGCAGTCAAGGCAGCCAACACAGAAACCGCCAGCTCGATCACCAGCGCGGCCTCAGACGCATATTCCGTCGTGCTGCCCACAGCCGACGTCGCGAACACGTTGCTGACGACCGTTCCGTCCGGATCCGGAATGCCTCGCTCTCTTTGCCCAAGCCCGCGCAAACGCGCGACACCGCCGATTTGGACACCCCGGTCTCGACATCCATGGCGGCCACCAGGTCATCGATGCTGCGGGTCGACACACCGTGCACGTAGTGTGTGCGGCGGCTTGAGACGATCGGTCCGTGGGGCGGTGGCGAACGTTGGGGTGGCAGTGATGTTGCGGACCCGAGACATCTTTTCCGGCGTGGCGCGGCGGTAGGGGTTGGCGTTAGCCGAGCATGTTGGCGCAGACCACAAATCTGTGCTGTGACCGTTAGGGATTGTTACCGCAATCGCGATTTTGGGCTCGCATCTTTGGAAATACGAGAATGCCTTACCAAAGCGCTCGACCCACCATTACGCCTTTCGGCGTCCGCAAGCCTTGGGAGCTGAGATATGACCACCGCGATCCGCGCGCACGACCCAATCGAGAAATTCACGGCCTGTGAGCATGACGATTTCGTCTCGGCGGTTGCCAGCATCAACACAATTGGCTGTCGAGGGGACAGCGTTCTCCTCGAACTGAAGCCGCGCTGGCGACTCACCGAAGAAGAGATCGTGCGCGCGGCGATCACGGTGATCTTGGTATCCCTCATTGCGCTTATCGGCCTCGCCGCGGGCGCGATCTTGACGATGGGTTAGCAGCGCCTGGGGCCTGGTTTCGCCTGCGGGCCGAGGACGCCGATTCCGGCGTACATCACTGCCGATCCGGCGCGACGACACTACCGGCGAGCATGCCTACTGAAGCTGCTACAGCCGCATTCCCGTCGCGCTGCGGTCTTGGGTCACCCACCCGCGGCACGTGCAATGCGTCGCCGACCCCGGGGTGATTCCTCCGATGAAAACGGCGCGGTTACCGGTAAACCGCCATATTCGATCCCGCCTTATTCTCGCGATGCTCAGCCGCGAATCGGGTGGAATGTGACAGGGGAAAGGTTGCGTACTGCTGGCCAGATCGCCCCCAGCGGCCGGACCAGATCTGGTATCCACCGCGTTGTGACGGTTTACGCGACACTGCTGACGATCGCGATAACCAGCCCACCCAGGGTCAACACCCCAACTATTATTGCGGCGGCGATCGCCCGGTTCCGTCGGTGCCGCCGTGCGTCGTAGATCGCCATCGCGATGCCGGCCAAGATCAACCCAGCATAGGCCGCCAGCCCCACCGTCAACGCCGCCGTTGACGCGGCGCTAGCAAGGGTCACGCTGTGCACGACGTGAGCCTACGGCGCGAACGGAAGCATCGCTCCGACTGGTCAGTTCGGACCTGTCAGCGCCGCGCGGTTCGCGCGTGTTTGATGGAGCGGGCCGTGTCGTCTCGGTGACGGGATCCTCGACGCGGTAACGCGGTGGTCATCGTGGCGACGCGAATCGGATTCAGTCTGTTGCTATTCCGCCCGATCGCGATGCGTGCGGTTGCCGCCATCATGCCCACGCTCGCCGACCTTAACTCGCAAGAACGGACTACGGCGCAGGGTTGCGCGGATCGACCGTGTAGGGGCCGCCCGGATCCTGGCAGTAGAACAGCCCGCAGTTGACTGCTGGGCGCGACAGGTTCTCCAACGGGATGTTTGGCGGCGGCAGCTCACCTTCCCAGACATTTTTGGCCACATTTCCCGAACCGCTGGACACCCACCAATAGGTGTGGCAGACGTTCCAGTCCCAGTTGGGTGGGTTGACTTGAGACACGGAGGCCGGGTTCTGGCCGGGGCACCAGGTTAGCGGGCCTTTGGCGCTGCCGTCTGCGTGCGCGGTTGCCGGGGTGAGGACGAGTCCAGCGATGGCGACGCCTGCCGACATCAGCGACCCAGAGAGTAATCTCCTGCGGCCGCGGCTCGTTTTCATGACGTTCTTGCTGCGCATCTCCGCTCCTCTTCTCAGTTGCTACATATGTATCAACAGCTATCTCATAGCTTGCAGACGAGAGCGTACTGCGGTCATCTTGAGAAATTCTTGCGCCGAACTTCCGCTTCTCAGGTGGTTCGATCCCGCCCCTGGCCACCGGTTGTGAGCGGCGTTCGAGCATTAATCGCCGCGGTCCAACCCGTAGGGCGACCGTAGCCCAGCCCGCACCGGGGAACATCCTCTGCCTCTCCATTGCAGAGGTACCCGAGGCTACCCCAGTTGCTTGAGCAGTTGAGCGATGTTGAACAGGCCGATGAAGCCGGTGCCCGTGTTGAGCACCCCGGAGCCGAAGCCGCTGACGGCGCCAGGTACTGGGAAGAAGGGCAGGGAGACGGCCGACACACCAGTGTTGAACAAGCCAGAAATATTCCCGTTTTGATCCGATCCGCCGCCGGCCCTATTGAAGAAGCCCGAGATATTGCCGTTCACCCCTCCGCCGGAGGCGGAGTTGTTGAAGCCTGAGACGTTGGTACCGGTGTTGCCGAAGCCCGATGTCGAGGCGCTGAGATCGGTGGTGGAGCCGACGGTGGTATTGGAGTTCCCGGAGTTCCAGGCACCCGTGTTGACACTGCCTGAATTGCCGAAGCCGGTGTTGAATTGTCCGGAATTGCCGAAGCCGGTGTTTGCTACTCCTGCATTCCCGAACCCGGTATTGTAGGCGCCCGAGTTGCCGATGCCGGTGTCCAAAAAGCCCGAGTTGCCGAAGCCGAATGATGCTTGGCCGGAGTTGCCGGCGCCGAGGTGGCCGAACCCGGAGTTGCCGATGCCGATGCTCTGGATGTCGCCCAGGGTGGCAGCAGTGAGGTTGCGGCCCGAGTTGAAGATGCCGACGTTGCCGTCCCCGGAGTTGAAGAATCCGATGTTGTTGGTGCCGGAGTTGAAGAGCCCGATGTTGCAGTTGCCCGAGTTCAGCAGCCCGGCCAGGTTGATGCCCACCTGGTTGTTGCCGGTCAGCCCGATCCCGAGGTTGTTGTTGCCGGTGTTACCGAAGCCGATGTTGTGGGTGCCGGTGTTGCCTGCTCCGATGTTTCCGATGCCGGTGTTGCCGCCGCCCTGATTGAAGCTACCGGAGTTGCCCAGCCCGAAGTTGCTGTTGGCGTCGCCGGGGACAGGGCCTGCGCCGTTGCCGAAGCCGACGTTGTTGTTTCCGAAGTTGCCCGCACCGATGTTGTTGATGCCTTTGTTGCCCAAACCGATGTTGCCTCGCACGCCGGTGGTGCCGGGGCTCCTGTTCCCGAAGCCGATGTTGTCGTTGCCGCGGTTACCGCTACCGAAGTTGCCGCTGCCCTTGTTGCCGTTGCCGACGTTGCCCGCACCGGTTTCGCTGTTATTGCCGTTACCGATGTTGCCCCCGCCCTTGTTGCCTACACCGATGTTGGGGTCGGTAGGGGCGGCCGTAGCGGCCCCGGCAGGTGCGCCGCCCAAGAGTTGCCCGATACCCGGCAGGTGCTGCAGTGTCTGCTGCCAGGACGACAACTGCGCGGCCACCGCTGAGGCTCCACCGTGATAGCCGACCAACGCGGCGACATCGGTGGCCCAGAACTCCTCATAGGCCGCCTCGGCGGCGGCGATGAAGGGCGCGTTGAAGCCGAAGATGTTGGTGCGCACGGCCTGCACGAAGGCTTGCCGATTGGCCGCGATGATTTCGGGGTGAACGGTGGCGGCCTTGGCCGCCTCGAATATGCTGGCCACCGTTCGTGCGCCAGATGACGTAGTGGTGGCGCGCAGGGAAGCGGCCCGCAGGAATTCGGCGTACGGACGCGCCGCCCTGGCCATGGCCTGGGAAGCCGGACCCTGCCAGGCTTGCCCGGCCAGGTTCGAGGTCACCGAGGAAAACGAGTCCGCGGCCGTACCCAATTCATCGGCAAGACCCGACCAGGCCGCTGAGGCCTCGAGCAAGGGCGCTGACCCAGCGCCGAGGTACATCCGCAGAGAGTTGATCTCTGGAGGAAGAACCGAAAAGTTCACCGCACTGACCTCCAGTAACCGCGTCTTGTGTGACGGCGCCCTACCCGACTTGACAGACGATACGACGCCGCTGTTAGACACATGTCGTTTTCAACAATTGTGAGAATTCTTTGCAGAGTTCGCAGGGGCCATCAGCCAACGAGGCGGTTCGGGCGACATTTCGGCGCTTATGCATAGTGCACCTTTGTATTAACGCCTTGTCGCCGAACACTGGGTATGAACCCGGGGTAACAACCGCCAGGCCGGTCGGTCGGCGTCAGCGCGAGGCGGTGGGGGACCTGACGACGGCTCAGCGGCTGACGTTTACTTGACATAATGTCGCTTATCGGCAAAGTGTGTTCGCATTCGATTAACAGCCCGAGCCCTTTGACCCGAACGGCGATGTCGTTCGAATTCGCGCATAGAGTTTTAGTCAAGCGCCTACCAGGGACGGCGACTTGTTGAATCGTCTCCTAGCTTGTTTTGTGCAATCGGCTTACGAGCCAAGGTCCGCCAAGCACGCGCTCAACTAAACGGGGCTCCGCCTTACTGCCCCTGTGCACATTTCCGCGCTTTTTCGTCACTGTGACGTATTTATCGCGCGGTTTCGGGTGCCAACTGCGGCGTGAGTCGAATAGTCTGCCGAATCAGCTTCGTCAACGCGGCCTTCGCCGCCCCTGAAATGCGGAGCGGGAAGCCTCGATGGCGCCGAGGAAGCCAGTGATGTCTACAACGACTTTGATGTTGTCGGGTTTGATGAATCAGCTGCAAAGCGACAAATAATTCCGGCCGCGGCCGTCCCGCAACCGGCCCCTGCCAATAAGCACCGGACGAAGAAGGTCAGCCGCCCCGAATAGTCCGCCTCGACCGACCCCCCAGCAAGCTGGCGCCGGGGCGCCCTCACCCGCCCCGGCTGGGGTCCCGTCCAAACGTCACAGTGACGAAATCAACAGCGCCGCCGTGACTTTGGCACCGTAACCAGCCACGGCCGATGTTCACGCCCCAGCACCCGAGCGAGTCCACCACTTGCGAAACATTTGCGTATGCCATGTGCCTGGTGTCGTCCCCTTGACCCCCGGTCGTCGTACCGACAATTCTGGTTCTTAGCCAAGCGTTCCCCTCGCCAACAGCCTCGCGGCCAGCGACGTCCGCTTGGTTTGCGTTTGTGCGGGAATGAGTTGCGTAGGCGCAATCGGCACAACGGTGGTTGCGATACCGGGACGCTCCCCAGCCGGGCACGGCGACGGAGCGACGGAGCAAAGGAGCGACCAATTCAGCACATCGACCGGCAGGGCGACCAAACCCGTGACCAGGGGTCGCAGCCGTCACGCAGCGACCGGGTGCGATCAGTCCTCAAGCACGACCTGCCCGCCTCGCTTGTGGTTTTTCTGATCGCCCTGCCGCTGTCGGTCGGCATTGCGATCGCTTCCGGCGCGCCGGTGCTCTCCGGCCTGATCTCCGCGGTCGTCGGAGGTCTCGTGGTGGGGTTCATCGGTGGCGCGCCGCTGGCGGTCAGCGGTCCGGCCAACGGCATGATGGTCGTCACCGCCGGCCTGGTATCGCAATTCGGTTGGCGCGTGACGTGTTTGTTCACCGTCGCCGCAGGCGTCCTGCAATTGATTTTGGGGCTGAGCCGAATTGCCCGGGCAGTGCTCGTGATATCGCCCGTGGTCGTGCACGCCATGCTGGCCGGAATCGGAATCACCATCGCGCTGCAACAAACGCACGTACTTTTAGGTGGAGAGTCTCACAGTACGGCGTGGGAGAACATTGTTCAGCTGCCGGCTCAGATTGCCGACGCAGAGAAACCGGGAGTATTTCTGGGCGTCCTGGTAATCATCATCATGATCGCCTGGCGCTGGGCCCCGGCCAAATTGGCCGCCATTCCCGGTCCACTCGTAGCCATTGTGACCGCAACCCTTATGTCGGTGGTCTTCCCATTCGACTTGGACCGCATCAAGCTGACGGGATCACCGCTGGACGCAGTCGCACTGCCGGCCTTGCCGAACGGGAATTGGGGCACCGTCGCGACGAGCATCATCACGGTTGCCTTCATCGCCAGCGTGGAGAGCTTGCTGGGCGCCGTCGCGATCGACAGGATGCATCACGGCAAACCCACCAACTTCAATCGCGAGTTGGCCGGCCAGGGCGTCGCAAACATGACGTCCGGAATGATCGGCGGGCTGCCGGTCGCCGCCGCGATCGTGCGCAGCTCGGCCAATGTGCAGGCGGGCGCCAGAACCCGCGCCGCCACGATCCTGCACAGCGTGTGGATCCTGGTATTCACGCTGTTCTTCTCGGGTCTGCTGCAACAGATTCCGTCCGCCGCTCTTGCCGGTCTCCTCGTTTTCGTCGGAATCAGGCTGCTGCAGCCGGCCCATATCGAAACCGCCATGCAAAACGGCGACCTCGCCGTCTACGTGGTGACCGTTGTCGGCGTGGTCTTCCTCAATCTCATGCAGGGAGTGCTGATCGGACTCGCGCTGGCCATCGCCCTGACGGCGTGGCGGGTGATGTGGTTCAGAATTCACGCCGAGCGCGACGGCGACGAGTGGCAGATAGACGTCGAGGGCGCGTGTACCTTCCTGTCCCTGCCCCGGTTGACCGACGTGCTGGCGTCCATCCCGGAGGGCACGAAGGTCGCCGTCACCATGTCGGTCATCTACCTCGACCACGCCGCGCACCAGGCGATAGCCGACTGGCAGCGACGACATCAGGCGACCGGAGGGGAAGTTCATATCCACGGCGGCGTCCACACGGGCCGGCGCGCCCGCCAGGCGATGGATGACCTGACTGACTCCGAAACGCCCGGGGCGACCGGCTAGCGGACCCGGACCTGCTGCGCGATCATCGGCAGCAGTTCGGATCGAGTACCGCACACAGCGCGGCCAACGCGTCGGGCACGGGCCGGTGGAACACATTCATCCCACGGCGATCCGACGCCACCAGCCCCGCCTTGCGTAGCTGGCCAAGGTGATGGCTGACGGTGGATTCGGAGATTCCCAGCACCCCGGCAAGATCGCCGCTGGTTTCCGCACCGCCGTCGGCGGCGAACAAGTGCGACATGATCTTGACCCGAACCGGATCGGCGATCGCCTTCAGGCGCATCGCGACCGCCAGGGCGTCGTCGTCGCTAACCTGCCCGGCGGCCACCGGCGCACAACACACCGGCGCCGACATGTCGATCACAGGCAACGCTTTGGGCATGCCACCATCCTGCCATGGATCTTGACATATATCAAAAAGGTGGCATCCTGACGGTGACGCGTCAATTCGATATATGTCTCATCAATTCTGGAGGTCCCCATGTCCCGCATCCAACTGGCCCTCAATGTCGACGACCTCGACGAGGCGGTCACGTTCTACTCCAAACTGTTCGGCATCGCCCCCGCGAAGGTGAAGCCGGGTTATGCCAATTTCGCCGTCACCGAGCCGCCCCTGAAGCTGGTGCTCCTGGAGAACCCCGGCTCCGGCGGCACCCTGAACCACCTGGGCGTCGAGGTCGAATCCAGCGAGCGGGTGCACGCCGAGATCGCGCGCCTGAGCGGGCAGGGCCTGTTCACCGACGAGGAAATCGGCACCACCTGTTGCTTCGCCACCCAGGACAAGGTGTGGGTCACCGGTCCGGCTGGCGAGAAATGGGAGGTCTACACCGTCCTCGCCGACTCCGAGACCTTCGGCGCGGGCCCTCAGCATGCCGACGACGGAGTCGACGGGCCGGCGTGCTGCGGCAGCCAGGCCGTCGCAGAGCCGGCGGAAGCGAAGGCCTGCTGTTGACCAATCCGGGTCGGGCATCCCCAATGCCCGGATGCCCGACCCGGGCAAACCACACCGCCACGCAGGAACGCAAGAGGAGCACGACCATGGCATCACCGGTTGCCGACGATTCGCCGTCGGTGTGGACGCCCACGGATTTCCCCGATGAATCGGTGTGGTCGTTCCAACTGACCGCTGCTGAGCGCCAAGCCCTTGTCGAGTACGGCCGCGGCGGTCCGGCCACCGAACTGGAAACGGTGGTCGGCCCGGCAGCGGCACAGTGGACCGAACTGCTCCGAGCCGGGCCGGGGTTCGTGCGACTACGCGACTTCCCGATCGCCTCCCTGACCGAGGCGCAGGTGGAGCGGGCGTATCTCGGGTTGGGCACCCTGCTGGGAAAGCCGGTCGGACAGGACCGCGACGGCAATGTCCTTACCCACATCCGTGACGAACGTCTTCCGGCCGGGCCCGCGGTACGCAAGTACCGGACCAACCTGCGCCAAGATTTTCACAGTGACGGTTCCGATCTCGTCGGGCTGCTGTGCTTACGTCCCGCCAAGACCGGCGGTGCATCGCGAATCGTCAGTGCGCACGCCGTCTTCAACGAGATGCTCCGCCGTGACTCACATCTCGTCGATGTCATGTACACGCCGATGCCGTGGAGCCGCAACGGCGAAGAGCCCCCAGGTGAGCCGCCCTTCTTCGAACTGGCGCCCATCACCGACACCGACGGGATACCGCGCATCTTCTTCATCGCCTGGTACATCCGCGACTCCCAACAGCACCCGCAAGCTCCACGCCTGACCGACGATCAGCTCGCGGCCCTCGCTCTGGTGGAGACCATCGCCAACGATCCGGCATTTCACATCGCGATGGATTTCCGCCCCGGCGACGTGCAGCTGCTCAACAACACCACCGTGCTGCACTCGCGCGAGGCCTACACCGATCACGACGATCCGAGCCTGCGACGGCATCTGCTGCGGCTGTGGCTGACCACCGACACCCCGCTGGCCAATGAGCTTCTCCGTTCCGGCATCCCCGTCCAGGCCCACTGATCACCACCGCCCGCGTCTCCCCCACATGCCGACTTGCCAGGGCAGATTCATAGATGTCAATATCGATGCATGTCGAAGTCACCGGAATTGACCGACGGCGGATGCTGTCCGCCCGCGGCACTGCTGCACGAACCACTTTCCGCGCAAGCCGCGGCGGATTTGGCCGTCAAACTCAAGGCGCTGGCCGATCCGGTTCGCCTGCAACTATTTTCGGCGATCGCCAGCCACTCGGGCGGCGAAGCCTGTGTCTGCGACATCTCCACCGGAGTTGAGGTGTCGCAGCCGACGGTCAGCCATCACCTCAAGGTGCTGCGGAAGGCCGGCCTGCTCACCTCCCAGCGTCGCGCGTCGTGGGTGTATTACGCCGTGGTGCCCGAAGCGCTGACCGGCCTGTCGGTGGCGCTCGGCACCGCCGCCGACGCCGGGGTGCCGGCATGACCGCGACCGCTGCCGCACCGGCCGTCGTCGGCAGGCTGTCCACCCTGGACCGGTTCCTGCCGGTGTGGATCGGGGCCGCGATGGTCACCGGCCTGCTGTTGGGCCGGTGGATCCCCGGGTTGAACACCGCGGTGGAAAGCGTTCAGATTGACGGGATTTCGTTGCCGATAGCCCTCGGGTTGCTGATCATGATGTACCCGGTGTTGGCGAAAGTGCGCTACGACCGCCTCGATACGGTCACCGGCGACCGCAGGCTGTTGCTGTCTTCGCTGTTGCTGAACTGGGTAGTCGGCCCCGCGTTGATGTTCGCCCTCGCCTGGCTGCTGCTGAGCGACCTCCCGGAATACCGGACCGGGTTGATCATTGTCGGATTGGCCCGCTGCATCGCGATGGTGATCATCTGGAACGACCTGGCATGCGGTGACCGTGAGGCTGCCGCCGTCCTGGTCGCGCTCAACTCGATCTTCCAGGTCCTGATGTTCGCCGTGCTCGGCTGGTTCTACCTGTCGGTGCTGCCCGGGTGGCTGGGCCTGGCCCAGACCGCCATCAGCACCTCACCGTGGCACATCGCAAAATCCGTGCTCATCTTCCTCGGCATCCCGCTCGCCGCGGGATACCTGTCCCGCCGCATCGGCGAACGCACCCGCGGCCGCGACTGGTACGAGAAGCGATTCCTGCCGCGGATCGGCCCGTGGGCGCTCTACGGGCTGCTGTTCACCATCGTGATTCTCTTTGCGCTGCAGGGGGATCAGATCACCAACCGGCCCTGGGACGTGGCCCGCATCGCGCTGCCGCTGCTGGCTTACTTCGCCATCATGTGGGGCGGGGGCTACTTGTTGGGAACGCTGCTCAATCTCGGCTACGAGCGGACCACCACCCTGGCCTTCACCGCGGCCGGCAACAATTTCGAACTGGCCATCGCGGTGGCGATCGCCACCTATGGCGCCACGTCCGGACAGGCGCTGGCCGGTGTCGTCGGGCCCCTGATCGAGGTGCCGGTCCTGGTCGCCTTGGTTTACGTATCCCTGGCGTTGCGGCGGCGATTCGGCCACCACACGTCCGAGCACCGTGCCGCAGACTCGACGGCCGCAACGCATCCCACCCACCGGCCCACTGTCTTGTTCCTGTGCACCCACAACGCCGGCCGCTCCCAGATGGCTCTGGGCTTCTTCACTCACCTGGCGGGCGACCGGGCCGTCGGCTGCTCGGGCGGCTCCGAGCCCGGCGACCAGATAAACCCGGCCGCGGTTGCTGCGATGGCCGAGGTCGGCATCGACATCACCGGCGAATATCCCAAGCCGTGGACGGATGAGATCGTTGACGCGGCCGACGTCGTCATCACCATGGGCTGCGGGGACAGCTGTCCCATCTATCCCGGGAAACGCTACGAGAACTGGGACCTTTCTGACCCGGCCGGTCAGGGCCTGTCCGCGGTGAGGCCGATTCGCGACGACATTGAACAACGCGTCCGACGCCTGCTGGCCGACCTCGGCATCGGCGATCCGGTCAGCAGTCGCCCACCTGGTCGATGACCTTCTTCAGCGGAGCGGCCGGAGACACAGACGGGACGTAGCCGGGATTGTCGGACGACCATGCGATCTTCGAACAGTATCCAGGACCGCTCGGCTGATTGGCTCGCCAAGTGTCGAGCATGGGCCGGCAGGTGTAGATGTCGGACTCGTTGGCGAAGACCGACCTGTCCGGCACTCCCGGTGCGTGTTGCCAGATGATCAAGGCCCGCGAGATGGGCAGATCGCAGGGCGACTGGGGTATAGGAGGGGACCCGACTCCGCTGTGAGCCGCCGGTGCGAACGGCAGCGCACCGGCCGCGAGCATCAATGTCATCGCAGCTATCGAGCGGATGGCCAACTCAACCACCCCCTTTCCGATTCGGCAGGCATCTCGAAGTCGCTGTTTTCCAGGTTAAACCCGGAAAACGTCGATGCGGTCGACAACGCCGGTACCGCGCTTGCGCAGGCTTACGATGTCGCCGTGGCGGATGTGACGGTGGCGATCTTTACCTTCACCAGGAATGAGGCGACGGCCGTCACCGAGTTGCTGAATCGCCTCTGCGTCGACCTCCCGGTATTCGGGGAGACGGCCTGGAAGCCGACGCAGCCTGGTGCACAGACATTGGAGGGCCGCCTGTCTGACGGCCGGACGGCCAGAATCGAGCACCATGGGCTGAGTGCCCAGGGAAACGTCGTCGCCGCGGCCGCACTCAGCCGGTCGACCCGGGAGAACCGGGCCGACTATTACGTCTTCTACGGCTGTTGCGGCACGGTCGACTCGAAGCTGATCGGTCAGGTGTTTCGGGCCGAACGGGTGTCATACCTGTCGTTGGGGGTGGTAGCCGCCACAGCGGACGGCGAAGCCGTCAGGCTGCAGAACAAATGGATCGTCCGCACCCAACCTGACGAACAAGCGCCGCTCGAGGCGATTGAACTGCGAGCCGGCGCAGCCGGCGCCCCGGGTTCGGTGTGGGGGCTGGACATTCCAGACGCCCACGTGCTGGCAACCGACAAGGTCATCAAGATTTCGCCCGGCGTCGCACCGGCGCCGATAGTTTCCCCGTCCGGCGAGCCCGTTTACGCCAAAGGCGACTGGACGTACTCGCGGGCCCTTGCCCTCTACTCTCGAACGGCGACCAAGCCCGTGCTCGTCGACATGGAGTCCTTCGGCATCGCTTCCGCGATGCGTGCACTGGGCTTGTGCGAGCGCGTACTCGTCCTGCGCGTGGTATCGGACGCCTTGAGTGACAAGGCAGATCAGAGCGATCAGGATCAACTCGACTTCCTCAGAGCAGGTTTGGCCGACCTGGCCGCCGCGATAGCAACGATCTTGGGAGTCTGAACATGCCGGAGCGCAAACCACGGACACTCGAGGACGAGGTGCGCAGATTGCGCGCCGGAATTGTGCAGCACCCACCTTCGGCGCGTGACCCGCGGGAAGCGGAAATGGTCCGTGTCGTCTCGGCCGCAGCCCTGGCGTGGGATGGGCAGCTGGACCGGGTCGACCGTTTCTCTCTTCCGCTGCTGCCATCGGGTACCTCGTCTCGAGAGCGAGCCAACCCGGCGATGACGGCGCAGCTATTCCTGGAACAGGTGGCGTCCGACTACCGGCGGGTGGCGTCATGCACACTTGACCTCCCCGAGGTGGAAGCACGGCGGAATTCAGATCAGGGCGCGACGGCTCTGCGGCGTGCCGGGGTGGTAAGCCGGCCGGTGGCGCCGTTGGCTGTCGGGCAATACCTTGCCGCACACGCGCATGGCGGGGATGCGGACCCGGCAAGTGTGGTGCAGCCGTGGATGTCTGCCCAGGATGCACGTCTGGAATCGCAGTACGCCGCGGCATTCGGCGCTGTGCTCGGCCCCTTGATCCAAGCCGCACAGGACAATTCGCATGCCCACCCTACGATCACGCGCCCCGGTTGGTCTGGCCATGTCGGAGACATGTGGTGCGACGAGTTCATTGCGGCAGGGGCCGAGATTCTGAAATGGCCTGCCCTGCTGACCGGCTCGCGCATCGAAGGGCGATTGGTGGTGGCATCTCGGCAACGCCCGTCCGATGTCACGGAGACCACCAACAGGGTTGTTGCGCTCGCCGAGGCGTTCCGCCGCGTGGCGGACGTACGAGTAAGTGCGGCTGGGAATTTGCCAAAGATCGACCTCGTCCTGTCCGGTGATGCGCTCCGGCAAGACGAATTCGATCAGTTCATGGCCAGTGTCCAGAAGATCGCGGCGGATGTCACGATTCTGCCTACTTAGGCATGGTGCGGCGGAAAGTACATCTCCTGTTTCACCGTGCACACCAGATCGCCGTTGCGGTTGAACATCGTTCCACCGGCGAGCGCCAGCGAGTCGGCGCTGCTTGGCGAAGACCGTTGAAAAAGCATCCAATCCGACAAGACGGCCGGTGCATGAAACCACACCGAATGGTCGCGCTGTGACGATTCACCGACTCCCCCGCGCGCGAGGAATGCCGGCTCGGTCAATGTCACCGCCGACAGGTAGGCGACCAGGCTCGCGGTCAGCACCGGGTCCTCGGGGACCTCACCGTGCGGTCGCCACCACATCGCCGACCGCGCGGGTGGCGTGTGCTCGCTGTCGATGACGCGCCGCTCGAACCAGCGCAGGCTTGCCCACCGCCCCCGGGTGTTCCCGTCGGCCTCCGCGAGGTGCGGCGGCGCCCACGGCAACGTCTCGGGTTCGGGCGCCTGCGGGATCGGCGGCTGGTAGACAACCGCAGCCGAGGCCGGATCGGCGACCTTGAACGACGACATCGCTTCCAGCAGGATCCTGCCGTCTTGCCGGGCGGTCACCCGCCGTGCCGAAAATCTGCGTCCTTCCTGAAGATTCACCACCTCGAAGGCCACCGGCCGGCGGGCGTCGCCGGAGCGGAGGAAATAGGTGTGCACACTGTGCGGTGCGCGGCCGGGGGCGGTGTGACTCGCCGCCAGCAGCGCCTGGGCCGAGATGTGTCCGCCCAGGATGTGGTTGGCCGGCGCGGGCAGCTGCCGGCCCTCGAACATCCAGGTATCGATTCTGCTGAGTTCAAGGGTGGCAAGCACGTCGCCGAGCGAGGATGACATCGGGACGTATCTTGCCCCACGTCCAGGCGACGTGACTCAGTAGCTGATCCGCCGGTACCGCTGCAGCCGCCGGAGCGCCGGCGCCGACGCCGCCCCGGCGACCGGCTGCAGCACCTCCACCAGTTGCGCACGCACGGCCGGGACATCGAGGTGCATCCCGATCCCTACCAGACTGTTGGCTGTGGCACGTGGCGGCGCCTTCGCCAGGTGGATCGCGGCACCCACCAGGTTGACGACATACCTGTGAACGGCGCGGCCGTGGCGAATGGCCACCACACCCTTGAGCCGGAAAACGCCGGGCGGCGGCTGCTCGAGCAGGTCGAACAGGGCATCGGCGTCGACGCACCCGGTAGTGGTGACGGTGACGGCATCGGCCTCGACGTGGTCGTGGGTGTGTTCGGAGTCCAGCAGCAACTCCCGGAACGAGAGCTGCCCAGCTTCCTCCGTCGAGTCCAACGGGTCGAACAACAGCGCGGGGTCGATCCGGCCGCCCGTGGTGCCGAGCACGTGAACTCGTGGGTTACGTTGCGCTACACGTTCTTTCACACGCTTCAGCAGTACCGGCCGGTCGCCTTCGGGCACCTGGTCGAGCTTGTTGACCACAACCAGCGATGCCGCCCCGTAACGCGCCGGCGGCAGCTCGACGCGGTCGACGGTGTCAAAGTGGTTTACCGCATCGATGACGTCGACCAGACCTCCGGCTCGGACCCCGGACAACGCGCTGAAGCCGACGATCCGGGCGATCGACACCGGATCGGCCAGCCCACTGGCCTCGACGACGATGGCATCAAGCCGGCGCGCAGGGTCCGCCAGCTTGGCCAGCGCGTCGTCCAACCCACCATCGTCGGGCAGGCAGCAGATGCAGCCGCCGGCGATCGAAGCGGGTTCGTCGATCTGGCCGGCGACCAGCCCGGCGTCGATGTTGAGCTCACCGAAATCGTTGATCACGACGCCGATTCGCGTGCCGGGAGCACGCAGAAGATGGTTGAGCAGGGTGGTCTTGCCGGCGCCGAGGTGTCCAGTGAGCGCGATCACAGGTATCGCAGACAAATCCCTCTCCCTAGCCGTTTTCTTAGGTTTTACTACCGGTGCCGTAGGCTTTGCGGCGATTTGTGAACGTAGACGCGCACCCCGCGGCGCTCGACCGACCGAACGGACTTTAAGCAAGTGATCATCGGAATACCACGCGAGTCTCTCGCCGGTGAGACGCGTGTCGCCGCCACGCCGCAGACTGTCGGGCAGCTGATCAAACTTGGCTACTCGGTGGTCGTCGAATCCGACTCCGGTGCCGCCGCGAGCTTCCTGGACGACGCCTACGTCGAGGCCGGCGCCGACATCGCGGCACACGACCAGGTGTGGAGCGCCGACATCGTGTTGAAGGTGAATGCGCCGAACGACGACGAGATTGCCGCCCTGCGCGACGGCGCGACCCTGGTCAGCCTCATCTCCCCCGGCTTGCACCCGGAGTTGGTCGAGAGATTGACCACCCGCAAGATCACCGTGCTGGCCATGGACGCGGTGCCGCGCATCTCGCGGGCGCAGTCGCTGGACGTCTTGTCTTCGATGGCCAACATCGCCGGTTACCGCGCGGTGATCGAGGCGGCCCACGCGTTCGGCCGGTTCTTCACCGGCCAGGTGACGGCAGCCGGCAAGGTACCGCCGGCGAAGGTGCTCGTAGTGGGCGCGGGTGTGGCCGGCCTTTCCGCAATCGGGGCGGCGGGCAGCCTGGGCGCCATCGTGCGCGCGACCGACCCACGTCCCGAAGTCGCCGATCAGGTCAAATCTCTTGGTGGCGAATACATTCCGATTGACCCCTCGGAGGCAGAGGTCTCCAGCACCGGCTACGCAAAGGAGATGAGTGACGACTATAAGGCGCGGGAGGCGCAGGTCTACGCCGAACAGTGCAAAGACGTCGACATCATCGTCACCACCGCGCTGATCCCCGGGCGCCCCGCGCCACGCATCATCACCGCGGACATGGTCGCCTCGATGACCCCGGGCAGCGTCATCGTCGACATGGCTGCCGCCAACGGCGGCAACGTCGAAGGCACCGTCAAGGACCAACTCGTCGTCACCGACAACGACGTGACCATCATCGGCTACACCGACTTGGCGGGGCGGTTACCCGCACAGTCCTCGCAGCTGTACGGCACCAACCTGGTGAATCTGCTGAAGCTGATGACACCGGAAAAGGACGGCCAGCTGGTGTTGGACTTCGACGACGTCGTGCAGCGGTCCATCACCGTCGTTCGCGACGGCGAGTCCACCTGGCCCCCGCCGCCGGTGCAGGTCTCCGCGACCCCGGCGGTACCGGCGACGGCTGCGCCCGCCAGGGAGTCGCACGCCAAGCAGCCGATGTCGACTCAGCGCCGGCTGGGTACCACGTTCGCGGCCGCCGCGGTGCTGTTCATCCTCATCGCACTGTCGCCGGCGGCGTTGCAGGTGCACCTGACGGTCTTCGCGCTGGCCATCGTGATCGGCTATTACGTGATCGGCCATGTGCACCACGCCTTGCACACGCCGCTGATGTCGGTGACCAACGCGATCTCCGGAATCATCGTGCTGGGTGCCCTGCTGCAGATCGGACACCGAGATCTGGCGATCACCGTGGTGTCCGCCGTGGCGATCCTGCTGGCCAGCATCAACATCTTCGGCGGCTTCGCGGTAACGCGGCGAATGCTGGCCATGTTCTCGCGCAGCTGAGCCCGCGCACCCAATCGGAGGATCATCCCTTGTTCACGGTAGAAACCACGGCCACCGCGGCCTACGTCGTCGCGGCTCTGCTGTTCATCCTGGCGCTCGCCGGACTGTCCAGACACGAGACGTCCAGGGCCGGCAACACTTTTGGCATCTTCGGCATGGCGGTGGCGCTGGCGGCCACCATCGCGCTGGCGTTCGCGCACCACATCGAGCCGCTGGGTTTGGCGCTGCTGGCCGGTGCCGTGGCAGTCGGCGCCGCCGTCGGCCTGTGGCGTGCGCGGGTCGTCGAGATGACGGGCATGCCCGAACTGATCGCGCTGCTGCACTCGTTCGTCGGTCTGGCCGCGGTGCTGGTCGGCTGGAACGGTTACCTGCACATCGAGAACAATCCCGGCGGCGTCGAAGCGGCCGCCCTGCGCGCGGAGGGTCTGGGCGGGATTCACTCGGCCGAAGTCGTCGTCGGCGTCTTCATCGGGGCCGTGACGTTCACCGGCTCGATCGTGGCGAACCTCAAACTCTCGGCGCGCATCAAGTCGGCGCCGATGATGCTGCCCGGCAAGAACTTCCTCAACGTCGGTGCGCTGGTGGTTTTCGCCGCCCTCACCGTGTGGTTCGTGATCGACCCGACGATATGGCTGCTGGCCGCGGTCACCCTGCTCGCGCTGCTGCTCGGCTGGCACCTGGTCGCCTCCATCGGCGGCGGCGACATGCCCGTGGTGGTCTCGATGCTGAACAGCTACTCCGGGTGGGCGGCGGCCGCGTCGGGATTCCTGCTCAGCAACGACCTGCTGATCATCACCGGCGCTCTGGTTGGCTCCTCCGGTGCGTACCTGTCCTACATCATGTGCAAGGCGATGAACCGCTCGTTCATCTCCGTGATCGCCGGCGGCTTCGGCATCGAGGCTGGGCCGGCCGACGACAAGGACTACGGCGAGCACCGGGAGATCACCGCTGAGGCCGTCGCCGAGCTGCTCGGCTCGGCCGACTCGGTGATCATCACGCCGGGATACGGGATGGCCGTCGCGCAGGCGCAGAACGCCGTCGCCGAGCTCACCCGCAAACTGCGCGATCGCGGCGTCAACGTCCGATTCGGCATCCACCCCGTCGCCGGCCGCCTGCCCGGCCACATGAACGTGCTGCTGGCCGAGGCCAAGGTGCCCTACGACATCGTGCTGGAAATGGACGAGATCAACGACGACTTCCCACACACCGCCGTCGTCCTCGTCATCGGCGCCAACGACACCGTCAACCCGGCCGCGGCCGAAGACCCCAGCAGTCCGATCGCGGGCATGCCGGTGCTCACGGTGTGGGAGGCCGGCAACGTCATCGTGTTCAAGCGGTCAATGGCCTCCGGCTACGCCGGCGTGCAGAACCCGCTGTTCTTCCGGGACAACAGTGCGATGCTGTTCGGCGACGCCCGCGACCGTGTGGAGGCGATCCTCGCCGCGCTGTAGCGCCGCGGGTCCTGCACGGGCTGCAGTCCCCGCTGAGATGGCCGCTGTGGTCGCGGATTGCGGACTGAGCACAGCCACCGCGGCCATCTCGCGGGAGCGGCGTGGCCCGCCGTAACAGCGGCGCTGCGGGAGTGCCGATTTCATGTGAGTATGCGATGTGACAGCGGACCGGTGTGCCGAAAGCCGAGAGGACGGGCCGGGAACTGGATACGCTTGTCGCGCACACCGGTGATCGACGTTGAGGGGGAGATGTGTCGTCTCTAGTCGTGGCTCCTGACTGGGTCACGTCGGCTGCGGCGAATCTCGAGCAGATCGGCTCGGCCCTCAACGCGGCCAACGCCGCCGCCGCCCTACCGACCACCGGAGTTGCGGCTGCTGCAGCCGATGAGGTGTCGACCGCTATCGCGGCACTGTTCGGCGGGTTCGGGCAGGAATATCAGGCGCTGAATACCGCGCTCAGCGTGTTCCAGCAGCAGTTCGTGGCGTTGTTGGGCAGTTCGGCCGGCTCGTACGCCAGCGCAGAGGCGACGGCCGCGTCCGCACTTGATCCGGTCTTCGACGTGATCAACGGGCCCACCCAACTGCTGCTGGGACGGCCGCTGATCGGCGACGGTGCACCGGGAACGGCCGCATCGCCCAATGGCGGCGCCGGTGGGTTGTTGTATGGCAACGGGGGCAATGGTTACTCGCAGACCTTGGCCGGGGCCGGCGGAGCGGGCGGTTCGGCCGGGTTGATCGGCAACGGCGGATCCGGGGGCTCGGGCGCGAACGGAGCTGCCGGCGGGGCTGGTGGCAACGGCGGCTGGCTGTACGGGAACGGCGGCTGGGGCGGCTGGGGTGGTGCGAACCTCGCAGGTGCCGGCGGAAACGGTGGTGCCGGCGGCGTTGCTTACTTGCTGGGTAGCGGCGGCAATGGTGGTGCCGGGGGGCTCGGCACCGGGGCTACTTTCCCCCGCGGCTACGGCGGCACCGGCGGACACGGTGGCATGATCTGGGGCAATTACGGCTTCAGCGGCGCCGGTTGGGATGGCAGGACCATTTCGATGCCTACCGTTGCTGTCACTGAGCCGGTGGTGAATATCTCGATGAACGGCCAACCGACGGCGCCCATCTTGGTTGACACCGGATCCGAGGGGCTCGTCGTCCAGATGAAGGACGTGGGCGGACCGCTGGGAGTGCTGCGGATGGGGCTGCCCACCGGGATAAACCTCAGCGCGTACAGCGGCGGGCTGACCTATCTCTACGCCACCTTCCCCACGACCGTCGATTTCGGAAACGGAATAGTGACCTCGCCGACTGGGGTGAATGTTGTCCTGCTGTCCCTTCCGACGTCCCCGTACGCGATCTCGGCCTACTTCACCGAATTTCTGAAGAACCCGTTCACCACGCCATTCGACGCCTACTTCGCCTCGGCCGGAGTGGACGGCGTGCTGGGACTGGGGCCGAACGCGGTGGGCCCCGGGCCCAGCATTCCGGCCCAGGCCCTGGGCGGCGACCTGAACCAGGGCGTGCTGATCAACATGCCGGATGAGCAGTTGCGGTTCGGCCCCAACCCTTCAGCACCGCAATTCTCGATGACCGGATCCCCTATCACGACGCTCTATGTATCCGTCGGCGGCGGCCCGGTCCAAGCGGTCCCCTCCATTGTCGACTCCGGCGGCGTGCTGGGCACCATGCCGTCATCTGTCATCGGTGGTGCAGGCAGCCTGCCGCCGAACACAGTCATCAGGGTTTACGCAGACCCCGCGCAGACGTACCTGCTCTACCAGTACAACACCAACAGTTACACGCCGACGGTCATCTCCTCGGGCCTCATGAACACCGGGTTCCTGCCCTTCTCCGAGCGGCCCATCTACGTCGACTACAGCCCCGCCGGCGTGGGCACCACATTCGTCAACCCCCCGTAACCCCTGCGGATTGCGTTGCCTGACAGGCAGTTCGGGGCCTGTCACACCCCGCCGATAGAGTCGGCTTCATGTTGCAGACGATCGCCGTGCGCGGCTACCGCTCGCTGCGCGAGATCGTGCTGCCGCTGAGTCGGCTGTCCGTCGTCACCGGGGCCAACGGCACCGGCAAATCGTCGGTGTACCGGGCGCTGCGCCTGCTGGCCGATTGTGGGCGTGGTGAGGTCATCGGCTCGCTGGCCCGCGAGGGCGGACTGGAATCGGTGCTGTGGGCCGGTCCGGAGCAACTCGGCGGAGCCCGCCGCGAGGGCAAGGCCCAGGGCACCTCCCGCACCCGGCCGCTCTCGCTCGAACTCGGTTTCGCCGCAGACGATTTCGGCTATCTCGTCGACCTGGGCATACCGCAGATGGCCGGCTACCGTTCGGCTTTCTCGCGCGATCCGGAGATCAAGCGCGAGACAGTCTTCGCCGGCCCGGTCCTGCGGCGCGCCACCACACTGGTGCGGCGTACCCGTGAATACGCCGAAGTCAGTGGCGATTCGGGGTTCGAAGAACTGTGCCGGACACTACCGCCGTATCGCAGCGTGCTCACCGAATACGCCCACCCCCAAGCACTTCCGGAACTCGCGTCGGTACGGGAACGGCTGCGCGGTTGGCGGTTCTACGACGGTTTCCGCGTCGATGCCGCCGCGCCCGCCCGGCTACCCCAGGTGGGCACCCGCACACCGGTGCTCTCCGACGACGGCAGCGACCTCGCCGCGGCGATCCAGACGATCATCGAGGCCGGATTCGACGACTTGAGCCGAATCCTCGCCGACGCGTTCGATGGCGCCACCCTCGCCGTCGAGGTCACCAACGGCCTGTTCGAACTGCAACTGCAGCAGCGCGGCATGCTGCGGCCGCTGCGGGCGGCCGAATTATCCGATGGCACACTGCGATTCCTCTTGTGGGCAGCGGCGTTGCTCAGCCCGCAACGGCCGTCGCTGATGGTGCTCAACGAACCGGAGACCTCACTGCACCCCAGCCTCGTCGGCCCCCTGTCCGCACTGATCCGCATCGCGGCCGAACAGACCCAGGTCGTGGTGGTCACCCATTCCCAATCGCTGCGCACGCACCTCGACAACGGTGCACCGGACACGGTGGAGATCGAGCTGTTCAAGGATTTCGGCGAGACTCGAATCACCGGACAAATTTTGCTGACGACACCGCCGTGGGACTGGGGCAGACGCTGACCCAGTGAGTCGTCCGCCGCCAACTGCGTGCAAAGTGTGCATTTCGTGCAAATATGTGGGAATGGCGAATCACATGGGTCTGCGCGAGCGTCGCCGCCGGCAGACCAGTGCGGACATCCGCGGAGCCGCCGTGCGCCTGGCGCAGGCCAGGGGTTGGGACAAGGTGACCATCGAGGAGATCTGCGTCCAGGCGGGCATCTCGACCCGAACGTTCTTCAACTACTTCCCGAACAAAGAAGCGGCCATCGCGTACGGCCCATCGGACCTGCCCGCCGAATTGGCCGAAGAGTTCGTTGCCGCCGGTCCCGCTCCGTTGTCGGTGGTACTGGCCGAACTCATCACCCTGGCCGCCCACCACCTACGTGACATGCCCCCGCAGCGCGAGCAAGCCGTCTGCATGCTTGACCTGGCCCAAACCACCCCCGCTGTGCTCGCCGCATTCCTGGCCGAGCTGGAGCGCTTTCAGAGCCAATTGACCGACATCGTCGCCAAGCGCCAGGACTTGCCGTCCGATGACGAGATACCCGCGCTGATCTCCGCGCTGGCATTGACGGCCGTGCGTTCGGGCATCGAGCGCTGGTCCAGTGGCGAACCAGAGGACGCCGACGACACGCCCATGCCCTATGTCGAGCGGGCCGCGGCGCTGGTCAACAGCATTTTCTCCAAGTAGAGCGCGTGATCGACAACACATGAACTTGCATGATCTGCAAATTATGCAGATCATGTATCCATGGTCCGGCGGCGGAACTCGACTGTGCCTCGATCAACCGAGACATCCGCTCGCGTCACGTCGGGCCTTTTCGGGCTGCAGAGCGCACTGCCGGATCGCCTCGCGACGGAAACTCATGCAGCGCAACGCAATTCCAAGCAGCAGGTCAGACCGCCCAGCCGGAAAGGGATCGCGTAGGTGCAGATGGCCAAGATTGTGCGTAACGCCTGGTTGCCGCTGTTGATCGTGGCCGTGGTCGCGATCGGCGGATTCACCGTGCACCGGGTGAAGTCGTTCTTCACCGCGGAGAACGCGGACACGTTGACCAGTCCGAAGGTGGACGACTCGAAGCCGTTCAAGCCGAAGGTGGTCAAGTACGAGATCTTCGGCTCGGCAACCCACGCCAACGTGAACTATCTCGATCTCAGCGCCGAGCCGCGACGCCTCGACGATGCGCCACTGCCGTGGACCCTGGTGCTGAGCACCACTGCCCCGTCGGTGTTCCCCAACATCTCGGCGCAAAGCGACGGGGATTACCTCGGCTGTCGCATCACCGTCGACGACGAAATCAAGGACGAGAAAATATCCAACGGCGTGCACGCCCTGACCTCTTGCCTGGTGAAATCAGCATGAGCACCACCCTCGAAGACAGACGGCCGGACAACGCCGACACCGCTCCGATCCCGAAACACGCGGCGCGTCCGGCGATTCCGCGTTTCCTACGGAAGTTCGCGGTGCCCGTCATCCTCGGCTGGATCGCGCTGATCGCGGTGCTCAACGTGGCGGTCCCGCAGCTGGACGAGGTCGGCAAGATGCGCTCGGTCTCGATGAGCCCCGACGACGCGCAGTCGGTGATCGCGACCAAGCGCGTCGGCGAGGTGTTCAAGGAATACAAGTCCAACAGCTCGGTCATGATCGTGCTGGAGGGCCAGAACCAGCTCGGCGCCGATGCGCACGCCTTCTACGACCAGATCGTCAGAAAGCTCGAGGCCGACAAGCAGCACGTCGAGCACGTTCAGGACTTCTGGAGCGACCCACTCACCGGCGCCGGCGCGCAGAGCAACGACGGAAAGGCCGCCTACGTCCAGGTCTATCTGGTCGGGAACATGGGTGAGACGAAGGCAAACGACTCGGTCGAGGCCGTTCAGCACATCGTCGACAGCGCCAAGCCGCCCAACGGGGTCAAGGCCTACGTCACCGGGCCCTCCGCCCTGGAAGCCGACCAGCACCTGGCCGGTGACCGCAGCCTGCAGCTGATCACGATGGCGACCTTCGTCGTGATCATCGCGATGTTGCTGTTGGTCTACCGGTCGATCGTCACGGTGCTGCTCACGTTGGGCATGGTGGTATTCGAGCTGGCGGCCGCCCGGGGTGTTGTGGCGTTCCTCGGCTACCACCAGATCATCGGACTCTCCACGTTCGCGACCAACCTGCTGGTCACCTTGGCCATTGCGGCGGCGACCGACTACGCGATCTTCCTCATCGGCCGATATCAGGAAGCCAGGGCCGTCGGCGAATCGCGAGAAGACGCGTACTACACCATGTTCCACGGCACGGCGCACGTCGTGCTCGGCTCGGGCATGACCATCGCCGGCGCCACCTTCTGCCTGCACTTCACCAACCTGCCGTACTTCCAGACGCTGGGTGTCCCGCTGGCCATCGGCATGGTCGTGGTCGTGCTCGCGGCCCTGACGCTGGGCCCGGCGGTCATCGCGGTGGCGTCGCGGTTCCGCCAGACACTGGAGCCCAAGCGCGCACAACGGATCCGTGGCTGGCGCAAGATCGGTGCCGCCGTCGTGCGTTGGCCCGGCCCGATCCTCGTCATGACGATCGGCATCGCGCTGGTCGGTTTGCTCACGCTGCCGGGGTACCGGACCAACTACAACGACCGCAACTACCTGCCGTCCGATCTCCCGGCCAACGCCGGCTACGCGGCCGCCGACCGGCACTTCTCCAAAGCGCGGATGAACCCCGAGTTGCTGATGATCGAAAGTGACCACGATCTGCGGAATTCCGCGGACTTCCTGGTCATCGACAAGATCGCCAAGGCCATCTTCCGGGTGCCCGGGATCAGTCGGGTTCAGGCCATCACCCGGCCTGAGGGTAAACCGATCGAGCACACGTCGATCCCGTTCCAGATCAGCATGCAGGGCGTCTCCCAGCAGATGACGCAGAAGTACCAGGAAGATCAGATAGCCGACATGCTCAAGCAGTCGGACGAGATGCAGACGACCATCAACAGCATGGAGCAGATGCAGAGCATCACCGCGCAGATGGCCAACGACATGCACGTGATGGTCGGCAAGATGCACGCGATGACGCTCGACATCGCCGAATTACGGGACCACATGGCCGATTTCGAAGACTTCTTCCGGCCCATCCGCTCGTACTTCTACTGGGAGAAGCACTGCTACGACATTCCGGTGTGCTTCTCGTTGCGGTCGGTGTTCGACGCCCTCGACGGCGTCGACACCATGACCGACGACATCCAGAGCCTGATGCCCGTGATGGATCACCTCGACACGCTGATGCCCAAGATGGTCGCGCTGATGCCCGAGATGATCCAGAACATGAAGAACATGAAAACCATGATGCTGACCATGTATTCGACCCAGAAGGGTCTGCTGGAGCAGCAGCAACGGGCGCAGCGCGACTCCTCGGCCATGGGCAAGGCCTTCGACGCGTCCAGGAACGACGACTCGTTCTACCTGCCGCCGGAGACGTTCGACAACCCCGAGTTCAAGAAGGGCATGAAGAACTTCATCTCCCCCGACGGCCACGCGGTGCGCTTCATCATCAGCCACGACGGTGACCCGATGTCCGCGGAAGGCATTTCACATATCGATGCGATCAAGAAAGCCACCTATGAGGCGCTGAAGGGCACGCCGATGGAGGGCTCCAAGATTCTCCTCGGCGGTACCGCCGCGACCTTCAAGGACATGCAGGAGGGCAGCAACTACGACCTGCTGATCGCCGGAATCGCCTCCATGTGCCTGATTTTCATCATCATGCTGATCCTCACCCGCAGCGTGGTGGCGTCGGCGGTGATCGTGGGCACCGTATTGCTTTCGCTGGGTGCGTCTTTCGGGCTTTCGGTGCTCATCTGGCAACACCTGATCGGCATCGAACTGCACTGGATGGTGCTGGCGATGTCGGTGATCATCCTGCTTGCGGTCGGCGCGGACTACAACCTGTTGCTGGTCTCCCGGTTCAAAGAGGAGATCCACGCCGGCCTGAACACCGGGATCATCCGGGCCATGGGCGGGACCGGGTCGGTGGTCACCTCGGCGGGCCTGGTGTTCGCGTTCACGATGATGACGATGGCGGTCAGCGAGCTCATCGTGATCGGTCAGGTCGGTACGACCATCGGTTTGGGTCTATTGTTCGACACCCTGATCGTCCGGTCGCTGATGACGCCGTCGATCGCCGCGTTGCTGGGCAAGTGGTTCTGGTGGCCGCAGCGGGTTCGGCAACGCCCGGTCCCCGCCCCCTGGCCGAAAACGACTGAGCAGCCGGCGAAGACGGAATCGCTGACCTCGGTCTGACGTCCCGGCTGCCGAGTGGGATTGACGCGACACTTGCTCGGCGTGTGGCGTCATGCGGTTCACACTCGACGTGGGTTCGGAGACAGCGACTGCGATCAACTCACGACATCGAACACGGCCGCGGCCGAGGTAACGGCCTTGTCGCCGTTACCCTCGTCGTGCAGGAGCATGCGCACCCCGAACCGGCCGTGGCCGCCGGCGTAGGCCGAGCCCTCCACCCGGAACGGACCCACCTTGCCGCGGGACATGAACATCACATGCCAGCTGATGACCTGCAGTTTCCGAGTGCCCGCCAGGTCGGAGGCGAGATCGGTGGCGGCCGTCTCGAGGACGACGTGTTGCGGCCCGATGTGCAGTGCCGCATCCGGTGACGCGTATTCAGCACTCAGCGGCGGCAGCACCCAGTGCCCGTCGCCGCGCCTTGCCGCCCCGAATGCCGTCCACAACGGGGGCAGGTCGGGTGAGTCGTCGATGATGAGTTCGGTGCCCGAAACATCCATCCGGTCAAGGCCTTCCGGCGGGATGCCGATGATCGCGCCCTGTCCCTCGTTGAAGGCGATCACCCGTTCCGGATTGTCGGCATCCACGATCATGCACCGCCCGTAGCCCATCGTGCGCCCCTGGTGCACGATGCCGGAACCCACGATCTCAATCCGGGCGACGTCGTAGCCGGGGTCGATGATCTGCACCGAGGCGATCACCGGGTTCGGTACCGCAACCATGTCGGTCTGACAGCCCTCCGGCGACGAGATGGCAAGCGGCGCAACCATGATCCCGCCGGCGTCGTTGCGCATGTCGCGGCGGATGGTCACCGTGTTGTCGACTTCACCCAGGTCCATCGACGCATGCTTGCGGCCGATGTAGCGGTAACTGAGCAGTCCGGTCCAGCGACGGAACAGCTCGTCGCGGTACGCCTCGGAGTCGTCGGTGAACTCACGGATG
Organism: Mycobacterium sp. NGS49; assembly: GCF_059812565.1. Taxonomy (NCBI): domain Bacteria; kingdom Bacillati; phylum Actinomycetota; class Actinomycetes; order Mycobacteriales; family Mycobacteriaceae; genus Mycobacterium; species Mycobacterium sp. NGS49. The sequence continues at coordinate 37,398 of NZ_JCALCX010000011.1, forward strand.
TCGCGCAGTCGGTCGCTCATTGGGCGGACTCTACCGCGCTGAACTGGTGGGATCTTCATCGGAGCTATACAAAAACAGCCGCAAGTGTCACGCTGTGACCATGGCACAACACCAGCCGGCAGAAGCCCGGTCGGTGTTCACCTTCTGCCGCTACTGCCTGGCCTCGTGCGGCATCGAGGTCAGCGTCGAGGACAACCGGGTGCGCAAGATCTCAGCCGACAGACAGAACCCGCACAGCTGGCAGGACTTCTGCGCGAAGGGCCGCAACGCCGCCCAACTCGTCGAGCATCCGCGCCGCATCCTCACTCCCCTGCGGCGGGTGGGCGACCGTTATGTGGAATCGACCTGGGACGAAGCCATTTCGGATATCGCGGCGCGGATGACGGCACTGATACACGCCGACGGGCCCGACGCGATCGGCGCCTACTACGGCAATCCGGCCGGCTACTCGTCGTCCAACCTGATGTTCCTGAACGGCTGGCTGGACGCGGTGGGCACCCAGAACCGGTACGCAGTGGGCTCGGTCGACCAGAACGCGCTGCATGTCGTGGCTGAGTCGATGTACGGGTCACCGATCATGGTGCCCGTCTCAGATTTGACGTCCTCCGGACGGCTAATGCCGCCGGATTCCAACCTGTTAGATGGGTTGGAGCAGTAATTCCTCGCGGTTTCCTGCTGGTTCCTGCTTCAGCGTCACCGCAGCACCCGCAGGCGCTGCAGATCCTCGGCAGGCGGTGACCGCAAGCCCTGCGGCCAAGATGTTTTTGGCAGCGTTGATGTCCGCATGCTCGGTGTGTGAGCAGTGGGTACACCGGAAAACCGCTTGGCTATCACGGGATTTCGGGTCCACATGCTTACATGCCGGGCACCGTTGCGACGTAAACGCTGCCGGAACTTTCACCACTTTGGTCCCGGTGTAGCGGGACACAGACGTCAACGCTTGCTCGAACCGATACCACCCTTTCGACAAAATTGCGCGATTCAACCCGGACTTGCTCGCCGCTGCGTTGGGCAGGTAGTCGCCCGGACTATTCGGGTCCTTGACGGGCTTCGCCCGCCGCGTCATGTTCTTCGTCGGCAACTTCTCCAGCACCACCACAGCGTTTTTCTCCGCTAGCTGTCGGGCGGTCTTGGCGCAGAAGTCCTGCCGGCGTCGCGCCTCCCGGGCCCGCAACTGCGCATACCGTTGACGCACCTTATTGCGGTTGGCCGAACCTTTGACAGCACGAGATAGCCTGCGCTGCAACCGCACCGCACGGCGACGCTCACCGTCGGTGACAAATGCCCGGTCGATCAGCTCGCCCTCGCTGGTGGCCACCGCCACCACCACACCCCGATCCACCCCCACCGCGCTATCCGGTGCAGCATGCGCCTCCGGCGCTACCGCGCCGTCGTCGACCAACAGCGACACATACCATTGCTCGCCCTCTTTCGTCAGAGTGGCCGAGCGGATAGCTTCTCCGTCCAGGCTGCGCGAGGCGCGGAACTTCACCCACCCCAGCTTGGGCAGCTTCACCCGGGACTTGCCGCGGTTGAGCTTTTCCAGCGTCATCTTGGAACCCTCGGGAAACCGAAACGACGGCGCCCACCGCCGCGAGCCACGCCAATGCACCCGAAACGTCCCATGCTTGCGGCAGGCCTTGTCCAGATCCATCAACGCCTGCTGCAAACAATGCCCCGGCACCTCTTTGAGCCACCCATGGTCTGCCTTGGCTTCCACCAACTCGGCGGCCTGCGGCCCATAGTTCATCCACGCACCCCGACGCCGGTATTCACGACGCTGCTCCAAACCGATGTTCCACACCGCCCGACACGCATCCGCGGTCTGCTGCGCCAACCGCTCCTGAGCGTCGGTCAACTCGACCCGAAACCGTCTCCCGGCTAACATCAGCGGGTTTTCTGATTCTCGACATACCGTTTGATCACCGACCGCGGCGACCCACCCACGGTGGCCACAAAATACGAGTTCGTCCACAACGTCGGCAACCGCGAACACAACCACGGGAACTCCTGGCGCAACACCCGCGACGAGCGACCCTTGATGGCCTTCACCAGCTTGTGAATCCCGAACTGCGGATCCACCTCCACCAGCAGGTGCACGTGATCAGGCATGGTCTCCACCTCGATCAACCACGCCCCCTTCTCGGCGACCACCTCAGCGATGATCTCTTTCAGCCGCACCTCCATACGCCCACCAATCACCCGGCGGCGATACTTCGGGCACCACACCACGTGATAGGCGCACTGAAACGCGATATTCGCGTTCGTCCGCAACGTAACACCCACAACCGACAACCTTAGATAGCACCGCGCTATCTAATTAGATTAGACACACCGAAACACGCGTGACAGTGGCCACCCCAGTACGAACTTGACGCGCTCACCCCCAGGGCCAAAGCCCGGGGTCCGCCGCGCTACCTACTTCTTGATCGAGATCCACCGTGTCGGTGTGGTGCATCGAAAACGCCACGCCCGGCCCATAATCGATCATCTTCCAGTTGACCGTTCCCGGCGCAACGCCCAAGTCGAGAGTGTCGGCGCGACGGCCACCGTGGGATATCGCGGGAGCTGACGGCGTGGCATAGAGCACCGAGAACAAAATGCCCTCGAAACCCGGAAAGCCAGCCAAAGTGACCGGGCCATCCTGCACAGCACAGGAGCGGCCCGCATCGTCGACGCCGGTGACGAGCAGGCGACCACCCCCGGCGGATCGAGGGGCCGCGGCCCCTTCCGGCACTGAAACGAAGCTGCGCGCCGACTCCTCGGACATGCGCAGAACTGTAATCCAGCCCGCGACCGCAGCGGCTTTGCCGCCCTGAGCGGTTCGACGGCCTACGGCGACCCGTTCCGCCCAGGGGTGCCCCCGACCTGGCCTGCGCTGCCGCCCTTACCGCCGGTTCCGCCGTTGACACCATTGCCACCGTTGCCGCCGTCCCCGTATATCGCCGCTTGGTAAGTGCCATTGATGACCAGCCCGGCATTGCCGCCATCACCACCGTCGGCCGCCCCGACGCCTGCGCCGGCGTCGCCGCCATTGCCACCCAGGCCGACGAGGCCGATGGTGCCGCCCCCTGCGCCGCCGTCACCGCCGGTACCGGTGGGAGCCGCCCCGCCATGCCCACCCACACCGCCGACGCCGAACCCAAGGCCTGTGGCCGCGCCGCCGGTACCGCCATTTCCGCCAGTGCCGCCCGTTCCGGAGGCGGCTCCGCCGTCCCCGCCGGCGCCGGCGCCGTAGGCGCCGAGGAGCGGCGTTCCCCCGTAGCCACCGTTGCCGCCGTCCCCACCGATGCCGCCGGCACCGGAGGCCGCACCCCCGGCGCCGCCAACCCCGCCGTGGGTCACGCTGAACCCGAAAGCATTGAGGCTGACGCCGAAGCCGCCGTTGCCGCCGGCCCCAGCGGTCCCTGTGGTAGCCGCGCCGCCGACGCCCCCCGCACCACCGAGATTCAAACTGAACACCGCAATGCCGGAGGCATAGCCCAAGCCGCCCGCACCGCCACCACCGCCGCCGGTACCGGTACCACCGTTCCCCCCGGCACCCCCGATGGCGATATTGACCCCGATGGGGCTGCGTGCGGTGGCAGTGCCCCCATTGCCGCCGAGTCCGCCGCCACCCGTGGAAGCGTCGCCGCCGGCGCCGCCGGCCCCAGCCAGGCTCACGAAGAGACTGTCCGCATCGCCGCCGGCACCGCCGATGCCGCCGAAGCCGCTGGTGCCGGAACCGGCGGCCCCACCTGCACCCCCGATCGCTGCGAGTACGCCGCGGGCGCTTCCGCCGGTACCGCCGATACCACCGTCAACTCCGGCACCGGCACTGCCGCCCTTTCCGCCGGCTCCGATCAACCCATAACCGTTTCCACCGACACCGCCGTCGGCCCCCGCGCCGCTGGATGCGGCGCCGCCGGCACCACCGATACCTGCCAACAGCCCGAACCCGTCGGCGCCCACCCCGCCCACGCCGCCGGCTCCGCCGGCGCCGCCGACGCCGACCCCCGCGATCCCGATGCCAAAGCCACCACTGCCGCCGGTCGCGGTCCCGGTGGCGGTCCCACCGGCACCGCCGATGCCCAGCCCTACACCTGCCACCCCGATCCCGCCACTGCCGGAGACCCCGCCGACGCCGCCCGGTCCGTTCGCGGCCCCGCCGGCACCGCCGGCACCGCCATGCGCTAGCGCTAACCCGACGAAGTCGAAGGCCACGGCGCCGCCGCCGGTGCCGCCGGCGCCCCCGGTACCCGTACTGGCTGCGCCGCCCAGGCCGCCGGCACCGCCCTGGTCAAGAGCGAGGCCAACGTAACCCGAGTAGGCGGCGCCGCCCGCTCCACCCGCACCTCCGTTGGCACCGGCGCCCCCGCGCCCGCCTACACCGCCGGTGTTCACGTCGATCCCGACGGGACTGAGGGCCGACGCTTGCCCGCCGGCCCCGCCGGCCCCGCCGGTTCCCGTGGTCGCGTCGCCGCCATGCCCGCCGCCACCGCCCAGGTTGACCAGCAGACCAGTCGCGCTGCCGCCCGCACCACCGGCCCCGCCCGTCCCGCTGGTCGCAGCGCCGCCGGCGCCACCCACCCCGCCGACGGAGAGGATCAGGCCACCGGAACCACCCACTCCGCCGGCCCCGCCGCTGCCGGCGCCGCCGGAGGCTCCGCCAGGCCCACCAGCCCCGCCGATCCCCCACAGCCACCCGGCGGTGCCGCCGTTGCCGCCCGCGGCGCCGGCACCCCCCGCCCCGCCGGTCCCGCCGTTGCCGAGCAATCCCGCCGCACCCCCGGCACCCCCGGCCTTGCCGGGAGAACCTGAGCCACCGTTGCCCCCGTTGCCGAACAACCACCCTCCGGGCCCGCCGGCTTCGCCGCTTCCTGGCGCCCCGTTGGCGCCGTTGCCGATCAGGGGGCGGCCGAACAGTGCGGCCGCGGGCGCGTTGATCACGCCCAGCAGATCCTGTCCCAGAATCTGCAACGGTGAGGCATTGGCCACCTCGGCAGCCGCGTACGCACCCACGGTATCGCTGAGCGCCCGGACAAACCGAAGCTGGAACGCCGCCGCCTGAGTGCTCAACGCCTGATACTGCAGGGCGTAATCGGAGAACAACGCCGCGATGATGGCCGATACCTCGTCACCCGCGGCGGCCGGCAACCCGGTGGTCGAACCCGCAGCCGCCGCATTCGCCGTACCGATCGCCGAACTGACACCGGCCACGTCAATTGCCGCCGAGGCCAACATGTCCAGTTCTGCAACCACATACGGCATCGGACTGTCTCCTCTTCGGGACGGTTTTGGCCCCGATCCTAAGCCCGCCGCGTCGCAGTGCGGACCTGTTTGGGATCCCGATAAGGAAGTGTCAGGCTCATTCTTCGCAGCATGCCGTGACCTCGAGCCGGCACGCGCAGGACGCACGGATCGGCACGTCGGCTCGCGCGGCCGCCACTGCGAGCTGCCGGCCGATGATCGCCGCCTCCGCGGTACGCCCGAGCCGTTGCAGACACTCGTGATAGCCGTGCAGGCTCCACACGTTGCCGGGGTGCTGACAGCAGCGGGCCAGCGTGGGGTCCAGGCCGAGGTCTGCGGCGTACACCGCGGCCGCCTCCTCGACGCGGCCCTGTTCGAGTAGAAGCGCTCCGTAGGCGTGACGCGCGGGTTGCATCCAGCCCCACGGCTCGTCGTAGGGCAGCGCGTCGTCGAGCTCGACCGCGCGCCGCAGGTGACCGAAGGCTAGGTCGAAACGCCTTTCGCGGTAAGCGATTTCACCATCGAGCAGGGCGGCGGCCACTTCGAGGATGTCGCGGCTGGTGTTGTTGAACAGATACCGGGATGCCGGGATTCGCGCATAGGCCTCGGCGAACGCGGCGCGCTCGGCGTGCGCCCGGGACAATTGCCCGACTGCCGCAAATGCGACGCCGCGCCCGTAGTGGATGGTCGTCGCGGTGGTGCAGTACAGGTCGCGGTCGGCCGGGAGCGGTTGCGCGATCAGCTCGTCCCACCGCCCGAAGCGCACCAGCACGTGGGTTCGCAACGGTACGAACGCCTCCAGCCAGTCGGCCATCGGCGGGGACTCGATGGTCAGCAACTCAGGTGTCAGCTGACCGGCCAGCTCGTCGGCGGCCCGCAAGGCCATCCGCGATTGTCCTTGGAACATCGCCGAGTACACGATGAAGTGCAGGTCGTGCGCCCGATAGAGCGAGTAGAAGTTCAACGGGCCTTCGACCGCCACGAAGCGTCGATCCGCTTGTACGGCAGCGCGATTCGCCTCGACCGAGCTGCGGTAGTCGCCGCACAGGACGTCGATGTGGCTCGGCATGTGTTCCAGGTGTCCGGCGTCGGGCACCAAGCCGCGCAGCAGATCCGCCGCCGGCAGGGCCACTTCGGGAGTGGCCGACATCTCCATGGTGTGCAGGTACAGGTGCAGGATCCCGGGGTGGGTGCGACCCTGCGGCCCGGCCAGCGCATCCTCCAGCATCCGTCGGGCCGCGACTACCCGCGAGCCCGCGGCGGGCTCGCGGGTCGTGGTGTTCCACAGGGCCCATGCGGTGACGTTGACCAGCGCGTCGGCGGCCAGGGCTTGCACGTCGACGTCGTCGGGATACGCCGCGGCCAGGGCCGTCATCGCATCGGCGTAGGCAACGCGCCCGGCATCCAGATCGTCGGAGGCGAAGCGGGCGTGCAGCGCGGCGATCAGGCCTTGCTCGACGGCCGCGGCCCGGCTCTGGGAGGCGGCCGCGAGTTCCGCACGGGCCCGTGACAGCGACGACGCCAGGTCGAGCGGGTCGAACGCCTCCCACGGCTTGTTGTAGTTGGGCCCAACCGAATAGGCGATTCCCCACCGCGCGATGGCCAGATCGGGGTCGTGCTCCAGGGCACACTCGAAGCAGCGGACCGCCTCTTCGTGGTTGAACGCATAGGCCCACACCAGGCCGCGGTCGAACCAGGTCTGTGCTTGCGGGGAAATGGTGTCAACCGGTCGGTGGTAGCCACCGAGGTCGAAGTAGGGCCGCTCGGCGGTCACGGGATGGTTATGGCGATCTTGCCGATGTGTTCGCCGGCCCGCATCACCCGCAGTGCCTCGTCGAGGTTTTCCCAGTCGAAGACGTGGCTGATGTGGGGTTTGATCCCGGCGGTCGCGATCACCTCGCACACCTCCCGGTGCGCGCGGACACTGCCGACGGTGATGCCGATGACGCGCAGGTTGTTCAGCATGACCTCGGCGACCGCGATGGGCGTCATGTCGAATCCGCTGAGCACCCCGATCACGGCGACCGTGCCGCCCATCCGGGTCGAATGCAGCGACCTCGCCAGCGTGGCGGGCCCACCCAGTTCGACGACCAGGTTGGCGCCGCGCCCATCGGTGAGCCGCTTCACTTCCGCGTCCCACCCGGGGGTGGTGCGGTAGTTGACGAGATGCGTTGCGCCCAAGTCAGATCCGACCTTGAGCTTGTCGTCCGATGAGGACGTCAAGATGGTGGTGGCGCCCAGGGTCTGGGCCAGTTGCACGGCGAACAGCGAAACGCCGCCGGTGCCCTGCGTCAGCACCACGTCGCCCGCACCGATACCGGCCTCCGTGAGGGCGGCCCATGCCGTCACCGCGGCGCAGGGGATCGTGGCGGCCTCGATGTCGCTGAGGTGATCGGGCGTCGCTACCACGCCGGTGGCGTCGGCGACGCGGTACTGCTGCAGCCACCCGTCGCAGCTGTCGCCCGGCAGTTCCCGTTTGGCTTCCGGCGTCGGCGGGCCGTCTTGCCAGCCCGGGTTGAACGCGCCCATCACGCGCTGCCCGACACGCAGATCCCGGACGTCCGGGCCGACGGCGACCACCTGGCCCGCCCCGTCGCTCATCGGTACGCGCGGCCAGGGCCCGGGCAGCAGGCCCATCAGGTTGACGTTGTCGTGGAAGTTCAGGCTCGAAGCGTTGACCTTGACCAACACCTGTCCCGGGCCCGGTTCTCCGACTGCTCGCTGCACGGCCACCGGTGCTATGCCGGGGCCGTCCATCACCATGGCCCGCTGACGGTCGGGAATGCTCATAGGCCGACTACCTCCTCGTCGATTCGGTGGCGCCGCCGATCCGCTCGACGATAATCCGCCGTGCGGCTCGTCCTTCCGGGGTGGGGGTCAACGGGTACACGTGCAGCAGTCCCGGCTCCTCGTGATAGTCGATGTCGACTCCCGCCGCTGCGGCCTTCTCGGCCAGCAGCCGCGCGTCGGGGTTCAAGATGTCCCGGGTGCCGCTGAAGACGGTCAGCGGTCCCAGTCCGCTCAGGTCGGCGGCAAGCGGGCTGACCCGCGGATCGTCGACCGCGAGGTCGCCACGCCAGTGGTCGGCGAAGACCCGCAGCGCATCGCGCCCCAGCCACGGGTCGGTCGACTCGACCGATGCGATGGCGGGGTTGCCCAGCGACAGGTCCAGCAGGGGTGAGATCAGCACCGTCCCGGGAAGGGCCACGCCATGCTCGTCCCGTAGCGACAGCGCCGCCGACAAGGCGATCTGACCGCCGGCGGAGTCACCCGCAAGACACACGTCGGCGTGCTCCGCCGCCATCTCGACGATCCGGGGTACGACGTCGGCGGCGGTTGCGGACGGCAGCAGCGGGTAGATCGGAACGATGACCGTAGCCCCTGCCTGGTGTGCGATCTGTGCGGCCAATTGCCAATGCTGACTGGTTATCTCGTTGACCCAGGCACCGCCATGCAGGTAGATCACGGTGAGTTCGGGCGCCGAGTCGGGCGGTGTCAACGTATAGATCGGCCAACTCGATCGAGGGTTCAGGGCGATGTCCACCTTGGGCCGCAACCGGGGCGGCGGCCCGAATGGTTGTGGGTGCGCAGCGCGCTGTTCCAGGTGCGCGAGGGCGGTTTGCGCGCTGGCGTACGGGCGATGCCTACCCGTCAGGCGAAGCAGTGCGGGCATGGCCCGGCTTCTCCAGCTGGTCATTCCGTCGACCCTATCCCGGGCAGCGGTTCCCACTCCGTGGCCACGGACCCGGTCCACTGTGGCGGGCGACGTTGCAGAAACGCCGCGACACCTTCGCGTGCATCCGCGCTGCCCATCACCCGGTGGTGCAACCGGGTTTCCAGGTCGGCGACCTGGCGTGGCGTGTAGCCCTTGCTCATGGTGTCCCAGAGCAGTCGCTTGCTCAGGGCCGCCGACATCGGCGCCACGTTGACGGCGATGTCGCGGGCGACGGTCATCGCGTGGTCGAGCACCTGCGGTCCGGGCAACGTGCGGGAGGCGATCCCGAGAGTGACCGCCTCGGTGCCGTCGAAGGTGCGCCCCGTCAGCAACAACTCCGCCGCAACGGCTCCGCCGGCCAGATGCGGCAACGTCCAGTGCGACATGCAGTCCGGGAGGACACCCCTTCGGACCTGTGCGACAGCATATTTGGCGTCCTGAGCCATGATCCGGATATCGGCCTGCAGCGCGATGGTCAGTCCAATCCCGATCGCATGCCCGTTGACCGCAGCGATCACCGGGGTGCGGAGTTCGAACGCCGCGGGGTCGGTCGGTGACGCGGTGAACGAATCTGTAGCCTGTGCATCGAAAGGGCTTGTCGGCGCGGAGAAATCGGCTCCTGCGCAGAAGGTGTCCCCCGTCCCGGTGAGCACGATGGCCCGTACCTGATCGTCCTCGTCACAGTCCTGGTAGGCCTGGTTGAGCAGCGCACCCATCTGCGCGGTATAGGCATTGCGCCGCTCCGGCCGGTTGAGGGTCAACAGCGCGACACCGTCGGCGATCGCGACGGTGAGATCGGCTCCCATCTCAGCAAACCTACCGGCAGGGTACGTTGTACGACACCGGGTCGATCGAGGGGTCATTCAGTGTTCGGTTTCTCCAGCACCGTCGACGACGTTATCCAGGGCATCGACCTCCGCGGTAAGACGGCCGTGGTGACCGGTGCCTCCAGCGGACTCGGCCTGCAGACCGTGGCGACGCTCGCCGGCGCGGGAGCAGAAGTTGTTGCCGCAGTACGGGATCCCGCGGCACTGCAGCAGACCGAGCCCGCAGACGTGGTAGACCTCGACCTTGCCAGTCTGGACAGCGTACGCACCGCGGCCGCACAGATCGCCGAACGCCGTCCCCACATCGACATCCTGGTCAACAACGCGGGCGTGATGTTCACACCGCACCGAACCACCGCCGAGGGTTTCGAGTTGCAGTTCGGCGTCAACCACCTCGGACATTTCCTGCTCACCACGTCCCTGCTGCCGCAGTTGCTGACCGCCGCGGCGGCGTCGGGTGACGCCCGAGTGGTGACGCTGAGTTCGGCCGCTCATATGCGCTGGACAATCGCACTCGACGACATCAACTTCGAGCAGCGCGGGTACGACACCTTCGCCGCCTACGGGCAGGCCAAGACCGCGAACATCCTGATGACCGTCGAGCTGCACCGACGCTTCGGCGGTGCCGGGATCACGGCGCTGGCAGTCCATCCGGGCACCTGCCAGACCAACCTGGGCCGCTATCTGGACCGGGCGACGTTCAAGACGCTGTATGACATGGGGCCTGCCACCTTCGCCCCGGAGAACATGAAGTCGGTGGCACAGGCCGCCGCCACCACGGTGTGGGCCGCTACGGCGCCCGAGCTGATAGCACATGGTGGGGCATATCTGGCGGACTGCCAGATCGCCACGGCCGCGCCGGCTGCCACCGACGGCGTCGCCGCGCAGCGACTGTGGCAACTCTCCCGGCAGTGGGTGAATTCGTAGCGTTTACCGCGGGCACTATCGTGGGCACATGAGAGAGCAGCCGCAATGAGTGTCCACACTTTGGACACCGACTACCTCGTCATCGGCGCCGGCGCCATGGGCATGGCGTTCACCGACACAGTCATCACCGAGTCCGAGGCGCGCGTCGTCATCGTCGACCGGGCACATCAACCCGGCGGACACTGGACCACCGCGTATCCGTTCGTGCGATTGCACCAGCCGTCGGCGTATTACGGTGTCAATTCAAGGGCTCTGGGCAACAACACCATCGACATGGTGGGCTGGAATCAGGGGTTGAACGAGCTGGCCCCCGTCGGCGAAGTCTGTGCCTATTTCGACGCCGTCATGCAGCAGCAGTTTCTGCCCACGGGCCGGGTCGAGTACTTCCCGATGTCTGAATACCTCGGCGACGGCCGGTTCCGCACCCTGGCCGGTGACGAATACGCCGTGAACGTCACCCGGCGCACCGTCGACGCCACCTATCTGCGTGCCATCGTGCCGTCCATGCGCCCGGCGCCCTATGACGTCGCACCGGGCATTGACTGCATTGCCCCCAACGACTTGCCGAAGTTCGGCGCGCGGGACCGCTACGTGGTGGTCGGCGCCGGCAAGACCGGAATGGACGTCTGCCTGTGGTTGCTGCGCCAGGGTGTCGGCGCCGACCGGGTGACCTGGATCAAGCCGCGCGATTCCTGGCTGATGGACCGCGCGACGCTGCAGCCCGGTCCGTCGTTCATCAAGCGTTTCCGCGACAATTACGGCGCGACCCTCGAAGCGATCGAGGCCGCCACCTCGATCGACGACCTGTTCGACCGGCTGGAGGCCGCCGGCACGCTGCTCCGTCTGGACTCGTCGGTCCGTCCGCGGATGTACCGCTGCGCCACGGTGTCACAGCCGGAGTTCGAGCAACTGCGCCGCATCGAGGATGTGGTCCGGATGGGTCATGTCCGGCGCATCGATCCCACCGCCATCGTGCTGAACGAAGGAACGATCGTCTCCTCGCCGTCGGCCCTGTACATCGACTGCACCGCCGACGGGGCTCCCGAGCGCCCGGCGACACCGGTTTTCGCGGGCGAGCAGATGACGCTGCAGGCGGTGCGTGGCTGTCAGCAGGTGTTCAGCGCCGCGTTCATCGCGCACGTCGAATTCGCCTATGCCGGGGATACGGTGAAAAACGATCTGTGCGAACCGATTCCGCACCCGGACCGGGACATCGACTGGTTGCGCCTGACCCGTTCGGATCTGCGCAACTTCGCGCGCTGGCTCGATGATCCAGAGCTGACCGATTGGCTCAGTTCGGCGCGGCTCAACCTCCTCTCCGAGCTGCTACCGCCGCTGTCGCACAAGCCGCGGGTGCGTGACCGGGTGGTGTCGATGTTCCAAGCCAAACTGAATACGGCCGGCGAGCAGCTGGAAAAGCTGATGAGTGACGCCTGAGGGAGCAGCAGTGCCACACAATCCCGAGGTGGACGCACCGCTGGTCGCCGTTCCTGACGAGGGTTACGTCTATCAAACCGGCTGGCGCTTAGCCACATCCGACATCGACGAGCACCGCAGGCTGCGGCTGGACGGGGTCGCGCGGTACATCCAGGAGGTCGGCGCCGAGCATCTCGCCGATGCCGGGCTGGCCGAGGTTCATCCGCACTGGATCGTGCTGCGCACCGTGATCGACGTCGTGGAGCCCATCGAGATTCCCAGCGACATCACCTTCCGCCGCTGGTGCGCGGGGCTGTCCAGCAGGTGGTGCGACATGCGGGTGCAACTCGCGGGCTCCCGGGGCGGACTGATTGAGACCCAGGGCTTCTGGATCTGCATGAACAAGGACACCCTGACGCCGTCGCGGCTCACCGATTACTGCGTTGAACGTTTCGGAAGCACCACCGACAATCATCGGCTCAAGTGGCGGCCGTGGGTCACCGAACATGTGCAAGGCGGCATTGACACGCCATTTGCGCTGCGCCGCACCGATATCGACCTTTTCGAGCACGTCAACAACACCGTTTACTGGCACGGCGTGCACGAGATACTCGGCGAGTTCCCCGAACTGGAGAACAACCCTTACCGGGCTGTGCTGGAATACCGCAGCCCCATCAAGTACGGCGAAGCACTGAGCATCCGATCGGAACGCAGCGGCGATTCGGTGCGCATGGAGTTCACCGTTGACGGCGACGTACGCGCGGCAGCGCTGGTCCGCAAGATTTAGTTCGGAGTTCAGCTGCGCCGAGCTGTGGTGCTCCCCCGGCGCATCGGCCGGGTACCCTCGCGCTGATGGATCATCGTGGTGTCGCTGCGCCAGCCCGGAATGTCGCGGTGGATTTCCTGCGGGCATCAGGGGTTGTCCTGATAGTGCTGGGACATTGGTTGGCGTCGTCGGTGACCTACCACGACGGTCGGTTCGGCCGTCAGAACCCGCTCGTCGACCAGCCGTGGACCCAGTGGTTGACGTGGGGTTTCCAGGCGGTTCCGACGTTCTTCATGGTGGCCGGGTACGCCACCGCAGTGTCCTGGTCGCACCGGCGCGGCCATGCCGGCTTTTCGCGACAGGACTGGCTGCGGCACCGGTTGGCGCGGGTCCTGGGACCGACGACGGTATACGTCGCAGTGATATTGGCTGCCCTGGCCGTGCTGCGGCTCACGGGCGTGGCCGGTTCCGTGCTGCAGTACGCGGGCTGGGCGGTGGCGATGCAATTGTGGTTCCTCGCGGTCTATGTGGTGGTGGTGGCATCGACACCCATTGCACTTGCGGCGCAACACCGTTGGGGACTACGGGGGCCGTTGGCACTGGCCGTTGGCGCCGCTCTCGTCGACCTCGCCGCCGTGGTCTACCAGGTGCCGCACATCGGCCTGGTGAACTACCTGTTGTGCTGGGGTGCGTTCTACCAGCTTGGAATCGCCTGGCATTCGGGTCAATTGGGTGGAGTGCGAGCTGTCTTGTTGGCCGCGGGTTCGGCAACGGCGCTGGCCTTGTTGGTCGGGTGGGGCGAATACCCGGTCAGCATGATCGGCGTTCCGGGACAACAGGTGCAGAATACGACCCCACCAACAGTCGCGTTGCTCGCCTTCGGCTGCGCACAGATCGGTATTGGGACAGCGCTGGTCCCCCTCCTGAACCGGGGGCTCCGCCGCCCGCTCCTGCAGCGGGTGGTGGCGATCGTCAACGACAATGTGATGGCGCTGTACCTGTGGCACATGGTGCCCGTCGTGGTTGTCGCCGTAATCGGGTACCCCGCCGGGCTGTTTCCGCAGCCCGAGGAGGGGACGGCGGACTGGTGGCTCTTCCGGCTCGAGTGGATCGTGATACTGGCGGTCGTCACCTCGGTCGAGATAGCGCTGTTGTTCTGGGGGCGACGATTTTTTGCTGCCGCTCTGCCGATGCTGCCGGTGCCGATCGCCCAACGCTGGGCCGAAGCGCTGTTGCTGATTGGAGCGGCGATGACGACATACGGCTTGGCCCGCTTCGCGGCGGACGGTTTGGCTCCCGACGGAAGGTTCCCGTGGGTGAGCGCGCTCGTATTCGGCGCCGGAGCCGTACTGGTCGTCGTTAGGGCCAGAAGACCATCGCATCAGTGACCTATGCCCCATGCCCATCTGCCATCGGCTCCCTATCCTGCGAGGCGGAGCGGAAGGAACCGGTGGCATGTCGAACCGCAGTACGCAGCTGGGGATCGTCGTAGGCGTCGACGGTTCGCCCGGTTCCACGATCGCGGTGAAGTGGGCCGCCCGCGACGCGGCATTGCGCGGTGCGCCGCTGACCCTGGTGCACGCGGCCCGAACACGAAGCCAGCGCGAGCGCGGGCAGCAGGTGCTCGACGCGGCACTGCAGATTGCCGGTGAGCAGTGCCGGGTCCAATGCGAAATGCCCCGTGAGACACCGGTATTCGCGCTTACCGACCTGTCCGAGCACGCCGATCTGGTGGTGGTCGGCTGTCTTGGCACCGGCTCGTTGCGCGGGCGTCATCTGTGTTCGGTCAGCTCGACCCTGCTCCATCACGCGCATTGTCCCGTCGTGGTCATCCATGACGACGTCCGGCTGACGTCCGCCAGCCTGACGGCACCGGTGGTAGTGGGCATCGACGGGTCGCCGGAATCGGAATTGGCGATCGCAATCGCGTTCGAAGAAGCATCCCTGCGCAAGGTGAATCTCACGGCGGTGCATGCCTGGCCGCCCGTCAGCGTCTTCGACGACATCGTCAGCTTCCCCGGCGCGGGCTATTCGACGCTGCGCGCCCAAGAAGACGAGCTCATGTCCGAGCGGCTCGCCGGATGGGGCGAACGCTATCCCGATGTCGCCGTTCACCGGGTCGTCGCGCGCAACGATCCGACCCCGCAGCTCGTGGACTATGCCAGAACGGCTCAGCTCGTGGTGGTGGGCAGTCATGGCCGGGGCGGACTCGCGGCGATGCTGCTGGGGTCGGTGAGCGCGGGCGTGGTGCTGTTGACCCACGTGCCGATCATCGTGGCCAGGGCGTCGCTGGAAAAGGCGCGGCCTCGCGGATGAGCGGGATCCGCCTAAAGCGTGTCGAAGTCCGGCAGCGGCCGCTGACAGATCGCACGTGCCTCGTCCGCGCTGAGTCCGAACAGCCGCAGCACGTTCTCGGTCGCCACATCGGCGGTCAACGCCCCATCCCGCTCGGGGTCCTTTCGCAACAGCGCACCCAAACCCAGTAACGCACCAGCGGCTATGGCGAGCGCGAGTTCCGGGTCTTCGGTCCGGAACCGGCCGGCCTGCACCGCGGCCTTGATGTCCCGCAGCGCCCGCGGCGCCAGGCCCCGGTTTGACCACAACAGGGTAGGACAGTTGGCTAGCAGAATCTCGCTTTCCTGGGGCCGCTGGCGGAACAGCCGGCCGGTCAGGCGGAGGCTGGTCGCGAACGTTTCGGCAGGATCCTCGATCGCCTCGGCCAGCCGGTCGAGCAGCGCTCCGTGCGCGTCCAGCACATCGGCCACCGCGGCCTCGAACAGCTGCTCCTTGCTGTCGAAGTGGTTATAGAAGGATCCCATTCCAACATCTGCGGCCTGGGTGATCTCCAGGACCGGTACGTTGACCCGTCCCTCGGCGATCAACCGCTGCGCGGCCTTGACCAGCGCCGACCTGGTGCGTTGTTTGCGCCGCGCCAGGCGGCTGGTGCCGTCACCTGTCGTCGCCATCACGGCAGTATGCCTCAGATTTGATGATTTCGTCAGAACTGTTGACTATCCACTCCCAATTGTGTGACGATTTCGTCAGTTACATGACGAGAGATGGTGATGCTGTGATCGGATCCCCCACGGATGCGCACCAAGACCTGCACAGCGAGCAGGGCGCGCGGCCCGGCGATCATTGCGGCAGGTCGCGCAATCCAGTAATCAAGGTCGCCGACCTGGCCTGGCTGGAGTTCGAGAAGCCCGATCTGACGCGGTGCGAGGCCTTCGCACGGGCATTCGGCTTCCAGACTGCACATCGCGGTCCCGACCAGATCGCGCTGCGGGGCACCGACGCCGGAGCGCCGTGTGTGTTGGTTCGGCGCGGCCCCCGGTCGCGATTCAGCGCAGTGGCATTTCGCGCCTGCGACGAGGTGGATGTGCTGCGCCTGGCCGACAAGTCCGGCGCCACTGCACGTCCGCTGCCCGAGGCAATAGGTGGCATATCGGTCGACCTGGTGGACCCAGCGGGGACGCCGGTTCGGGTGGTCGCCGGCATGCACGAACTGCCGGAGTTGCCCGTCCAACAACCGCCCGTCTTCAACTTCGGGCGAATGCTGCGGCGCAGCAACGTAACTCAGCGCCCACTGCGAGTGCCGGCCCGGGTGCAACGGCTGGGCCATCTGGTACTGCAGTCGACGAAGTATCTTCAGTCGCTGAACTGGTATCTGGACAACCTCGGGATGATCGTCAGCGACTTCCAGTACTTCCCCGGGCAGCGTGATCGCGGGCCGACGATGAGCTTTATCCGGTGCGACCGCGGTTCGACACCCGCTGATCACCACACGCTGGCCTTGGCGCTGGGTCCGGCCAACCGTTACCTGCACTCGGCTTACCAGGTCAGCGATCTCGACGCGCTGGCCGCCGGTGGCGAATACCTGAAAGACCGGGGGTATGTGCGGTCTTGGGGAATCGGCAGGCATGTCCAGGGCAGCCAGATTTTCGATTACTGGCGTGACCCGGATGGCTTCCTGGTCGAACACTTCACCGACGGAGACATGTTCGACAACACCCTGCAACCGGGGTGGGCGCCGTTGACCACCTCGGGTCTGGCTCAATGGGGGCCTCGGGCGACCAAGGACTTTCTGGGTAGCGACGCGAAATCAGCCCGGCGCGAAGTGGTGTCGATGATCGGTGCGCTCCGTCAAAGCAATGAGTTCGACTTCAACCGCCTGATCGGTCTACTGAAAGTGGCTACCTCATGACTATTCCCGTATTGCGCACCAGCGAGGGCTGGTGGGTGGAAACCGCCGCCGGCGCCGCCAGGATCGCCACTGCCGCGACCGGCACCGCCCAACTTCTCTCCGATCGCGCCGCGATCGAGGCCGCACTCGGAGCCACGGACACGGTCACTGTCGACACGTTGGACCTTGTCTCGCCGCTAACCAGGCCGTGCCGGGTGGTCGCACAGATGACCAACTTCGAATCGCACGTCCGAGACGCCGGCATGGACCCGAAATCGATTCCACTGACGTTCTTCCGCAAGGCATCCGCATCGATCTGCGGACCATTCGCCGACATCGTCAAACCCGCCCATGTTCAACTGCTCGACTATGAGGTCGAGATCGGTCTGGTGATCGGGCGCCCGATTCCGGTCGGCACCCGCATCTCCGACGCCAACCTTGCCGACTACATTGCCGGTCTGGTCATTACCAACGACGTCTCGGCGCGCGACATTCAGCTCCCCCAGACCCAGTTCTACGAGGCCAAGTCCTATCCGACGTTCACGCCGGTCGGTCCGAGACTGTTGCTGCTCAACGCGGATGAACTCAAGCGCTTCGGCGACCTGCGGCTGCGGTTGCGGGTCAACGGCGAAGAACGTCAGAACGCACTCGTCGAGGGCGACATGCTGTATCGGCCGTTGGAGGCGCTGCAGTCGCTCACCCAGTTTCAGGAGCTTGCCCCAGGGGACCTGATCCTCACCGGAACACCGGTGGGCACCGCGCTCAGCGCCCCATCGAAGCCGGCGGAGATCATCGGCAACCTGTTGCCGCCGGCCGTGAAATGGAAGGCTTTCTTCAAACGTCAAGCCGGCAATCCGAAGTACTTGCAGGACGGTGACGTTGTCGAAGCGTCGGTAGCCACCGACGACGGGGTCATCGACCTCGGAACCCAGCGCAACCCGGTGCGCTACGCATGAGCGCCAAGGGAATTCAGCGCGTCCCTGTGGTGATCGTCGGCGCCGGACCCACCGGCATCACCGCCGCCACGCTGCTGGCGCAGGCCGGCATCCAAAGCCTGATTCTCGAGCGCTGGCCCGGCGTATATCCACAGCCGCGTGCGGTGCACCTCGACGACGAAATCTACCGCATCATCGCCCGTTTGGGTATCGCCGACGAATTCGCGGCCATCTCGCGGCCTACCCTCGGACTGCGACTGCTGGACGATCGTTTCAACGTGCTGGCCCAATTCCACCGCGACCCTGCACAGAGTTCACATGGCTACCCCCAGGCGAACATGTTCGACCAGCCGGAGCTGGAGGGACTGTTGCGCCTCAACCTCAAGCGCTATCCGAATGCCGAGTTGCGCGGAAACGCCGACGTCACAGCGGTCACCGCACACGGCGATGGTGCGCGCGTCACCTTCACCGACCGGACCGACGGTGCGATGCATCAGGTCGATGCCGACTTCGTCTTGGGCTGCGACGGAGCCAACAGCGTGGTACGAAACCAAATCGGCTCAACCATGCAGGATTTGAAGTTCGACCAACGTTGGCTGGTCGTTGATGTCGCGACCGAGGCAGACCTCCGACAGTGGGACGGCGTCTATCAGATCTGCGATCCGGCGCGCGCCGGCACCTACATGCGCATCGGAGATTCCCGCTACCGCTGGGAGTTCCGGTTGCGGGACGGCGAGACCGCAGACGAATTCGCCACGATCGATGCGCTGCGCCGCCTCATCGCCCGGTGGACGCGCCACGTCCCGGATGGGGAACTGACTTTGTTGCGGGTAGCCGAGTACACATTCCGTGCGCAGATCGCCGATCGGTGGCGGCACGGGAACATCTTCATACTCGGGGACGCCGCGCACCTCACTCCCCCGTTCATCGGTCAGGGCATGGGCGCCGGGTTGCGCGACGCGATGAATCTCAGCTGGAAGATCGCCGCGGTGTGCCACGGATCGCTACCGGCCCGTGTCCTCGACAGCTATCAGCAGGAGCGCAAACCGCATGCCCGCGCGCTGATCCGCTCGGCGCTCACCATGGGCTGGGCGATGACCGGCGGTGGCCGGCTCGGCGATCTGACCAGACGCGCCATGCTACCGCGCCTGGGAGTGGTTCCCGGGTTGCGCAACCAGATCGTCGATTCCACCACTCCCGCCCTGCGCCGTTCCGCATTGGTGCACAAGTCCCGTTGGCGGCCCGGTCAGCTGGCCGGATCAATGTGCCCGAACGTGTTGTTGCCCAACGGTAGACGTCTCGACGATGAGGCAGGACCCGGGTTTGCTCTGGTGACCCGGAGTCCGTTGCGCGCCGCCACCGAAACATCGTTGCGCCGACGCAACGTCGGGATCGTGGCGGCCGAGCCGAACGGTCAGTTGGACGTGTGGCTGCGAAAGGGGCGGGCCACTGCCGCGCTCATCCGGCCGGATGGGACGGTTATGTGTGCCGGTCGAGACGCGGCGATGGTGGCCGCGTCTGCGGTAACACTGCCAAGACCGGAAAAGTGTCGATAGCGGGCAAACCCCTGGTCTCTCCTCGCGCGCTTGCGCTTAGCTACATTCCCACTGGCTTCCAGGTCAAACACGTCGTCTACAAACGCGCGTAATGGGTACCGCGAACGATGACAACGTCACAAGTCAGCGACTTCCTGCTGCAACGACTACGCGATTGGGGCGTGACCAAGGTCTTCGGTTACCCCGGTGACGGCATCAACGGCCTGATCGCCGCATGGGGCCGGGCCGGAAATCAGCCGGCATTCATCCAGGCGCGGCATGAGGAGATGGCCGCTTTCGAAGCGGTCGGATATGCCAAGTTCTCTGCGGCGCTTGGTGTTTGCACCGCGACCTCCGGTCCGGGGGCGATTCACCTGCTCAACGGTCTCTACGACGCGAAGCTGGACCGGGTTCCGGTGGTGGCGATAGTGGGGCAGACCGAGCGCACCGCGATGGGCGGCTCCTACCAACAGGAGGTCGATTTACTGAGCCTCTTCAAAGACGTGGCCAGTGATTACGTCCAGATGATCACGGTGCCCGAGCAGCTCCCGAATGCGCTGGACCGCGCGATTCGTACCGCGTTGAGCAGGCGCGCGCCGACCGCGTTGATCATTCCGGCCGACGTTCAGGAGCTCGAATACTCACCGCCCGCGCACAAGTTCAAGATGGTCCCATCCAGTCTGGGATTCGTGCAGCCCGTGGTGGAACCGTCACCGGCGGGCCTGCAGCAAGCGGCCGACGTGCTCAACGCCGGTGAGCGCGTCGCGATGCTGATCGGATGCGGCGCTCGCAACGCGGTCGCCGAGGTCACCGAAGTCGCCGATGTAGTGGGTGCCGGCGTCGCCAAGGCGCTGCTGGGTAAAGACGTGCTCTCTGACGAGTTGCCGTGGGTCACCGGCGCGATCGGTCTGCTCGGGACGCGGCCCAGTTACGAGATGATGCGCGACTGCGACACGCTACTCACCGTTGGGTCGAGCTTTCCATACTCGCAGTTTCTGCCACCCTACGGGTCGGCTCGCGGCGTTCAAGTCGATATCGACCCCGCCCTGATCGGCATGCGCTACCCGAACGAAGTGAATCTGGTCGGTGACGCCGCTGCGACCCTGCGCGCGCTACTGCCTTTGTTGCAACGCAAGTCGGACCGTTCATGGCGCGAGACCATCGAACGTAACGTGGCACGGTGGTGGGAAACGATGGCGATGGAAGCCAACGTATCCGCGGAACCGATCAATCCGATGCGGCTGTTCGCCGAACTGTCACCCAGACTGCCGGACCATGCCATCGTCACCGCCGACTCCGGGTCAGCGGCCAATTGGTATGCGCGCCAATTGAAATTCCGTGGCCGCATGCGCGGCTCCCTGTCTGGGACGCTGGCCACAATGGGCGCGGCCGTTCCGTATGCCATCGGCGCCAAGTTCGCCGATCCGGATCGGCCGGTCATCGCGTTCGCCGGTGACGGCGCCATGCAGATGAACGGGCTGGCCGAACTGATCACGATCGCGCGCTATTGGCAGCAGTGGTCCGATCCACGGCTGGTGATCGCGGTGTTGCACAACAACGACCTCAACCAGGTGACCTGGGAACTGCGAGCAATGGGCGGGGCGCCGAAATTCGCTGAATCCCAATCACTTCCAGACGTCGACTATGCCGGATTCGCGGCCGCACTGGGGCTGGGCCATGCGACGCTGACTGACCCCGACATGATTGCACCCGCCTGGGACCGTGCCCTGCAGGCCGACCGGCCGACGCTGCTCGACGTGCATTGCGATCCGAATGTTCCACCGGTGCCGCCGCATGCCAGTTTCGAGCAGCTGAAGAGCGCCGCCGGCGCCGTTCTGCGCGGGGACGAAAACGCGTTCGGCATCATCAAAGAAGGGGTGAAAATCAAGACGCAGGAGTTCCTGCCGCATCGCGAAAGCAGCAGACGGTAAACGAAGTGCACCTGACTTGGTGATACAGCCCACAGGTTTGAGGCTTCGGCTGTCCGGAAACCCTTTGGCTGCGGGGGACTTCGGACACGAGCGTTCGGAAAGAGCGCAAAGCGGTCCACCCCTGTTGGCTGAGCGCAATCGAGCGAAGCGCGAGGTCGCCATGTTGGTAAGCAAGCATGCAGGAGGAATCATGGCGGACAAGAGTGGCCCCCAAGAGGGCGTCGAAGGCGTCGTCGAGGGCGTTAAGGGCAAGGCAAAGGAAGTCATTGGCGCAGTGACGGGCCGTGACGACGTCAAGCGCGAGGGTCAGGCCCAGCAGGACAAGGCCGACGCACAGCGCGACGCTGCCAAGAAGGAAGCCGAGGCGGAGTCCGCCCGCGGCGGTGCCGAGGCAGCCGAAGAGCGTCAGAAAGCCAACCAGTAGCTCGACGCGAGAGTGGGCCCAGTCCGACAACGGACTGGGCCCATTCGCTTTGCTCGAGGGCCTTGCCGCAGGACTAGTCGCCCGCGAGCGACGCGATCCGGGTCTGCTCGAGATTGCTCAACAACTTCTCGGCGTTCTCGAAGACGACTGCGGCACCGGCATCGCGCAACTCCGAGGCAGACACTCCCCCGCTGAGCACCCCGATACAGGGGAGCTTCGCCCGGCTGCACGCTTCGGCGTCCCAGATTGCGTCACCGACGAACACGGCCCGCTCCGCAGTGACTCCCGCACGTTCCAGAGCGACGTGGATGATGTCGGGCTGGGGTTTTGCGGTGTCCACATCGGCCGACGAGGTGACCGCCGCAACCAGTTCGTCACTGTCGAGCACCTTGCGCAACATCTCCAATTCGTCGTCCGGCGCCGAGGTGGCGAGCACAACTTTGAGGCCCAGATCCGCGACCCGGCGGAGCAGCGCGCGAGCCCCCGGCAGCGGCCGCAGCAACGGCGCGACCTCCCGGTAATGCCGGGAATGCAGATCTTTGAGCTGCTTCTGCACGTCCTGCGGCGCGTCGTCGGACAACGTCCTGACCAAGGTCGAACCGTCCATACCGATGGACCGGTGGATACGCCACGTCTCCACCTCCACACCCGCTTCGGCGAACGCGCGCTGCCAGGCATCGATATGCAGGTAATTCGAGTCAACCAAGGTGCCGTCGATATCGAAGAGGACCGCGGCCTCGAATCTGTTGGCGGTCAACGTCAGAACAGAATCGCGATGGCTGCGAAGTCCGCCAGCAGCAGAGCCAGCGCGACGATCGGCACGATCCAGCCGCGGCGCCGCAACGCGGTGAAGAACGACGCGAGGATGGTCAAGCCGGCCAGCACCGGGGCGCCGTAGAAAAGTACGCCGTAGATCAGCCCGCCCGGCCCTAGATCGGGGCATTGCGAGCCGCTACAGGCGGCCACGCTCATTGCCGCGCCGACGGCGAAGACCATGATCAGCGCGGCCACCGGCACCGTCAGCGCCGCCAACAGCCAGTTCACCACGCCACGGCGAACGCGCCCAGGTTCGTGGTCCGCACGCTCGGGCTGCCGGTCTACGGTCGTCTGGATGGCCTCTTCGCTGCGTACGCTCATCAGCGCTCCTTCTGCACGGTTCGGCGCGTTCTCGTTTCGACTACCCAGGCTGGTTTTCGCGAAACATGACCCCGAGGGTGCCGTGTGCCTTGCGCAGGTCTTCGACGAATGATTCGTAGTTTTCCCTGCGTCGTTCACTCCGGTCACGCAGCAACGATGACGGGTGAACGGTCGCCATCAGCACCGGCTCCGGCTCGATGTCCACTCCGAGGTCCGGGGGCAGCCCAATCCGCTCTCCCCGGTGGGCTGTCACGCGAAACGTGCTGCCCAGCATGGATTGTGCTGCAGTAGCGCCGATGCAGACGATGACATGAGGCCGGACCAGGCAGTCCCTGCTGGTCTTCACGGTCGCCGGGCTGTTCGCCCACCAACATCAGCGGCGCTTCGGGCTTGCCGTGACCGAAAACCGTTTGGGTGGCGTCTTCGAACAACCCACAACCTCGGCAGTCGGTGGCCGCCAGCTTCAGCGAATCGACCGCGCGGTCAACCGGCAGGTACCGCGGTGCACCGGGTTCTTCAACTCCGTTGGGCACGGCGGTTGTATTTCTTGATCGCATCAACCAGATCCGACTTGGTCATCGTCGAACGGCCTCGCACGTCGAGCCGGCGAGCGATCTCCAGCAGGTGCTTCTTGCTGGCGTTGGCATCGACACCCTCCTGCGACGGCAGCGGGTTGTCCAGCCCGCCGCGCTCGGCACGCGCATCGGAGGGCCCCTTCTCCTCTTTGGCTTCCCAGTGGTCGCCAACCTTTTCGAAGCTGTGTTTCACAGCGGCGTAGGCGACGCGGTGGGCACGTTCCGCGTTGCCATATTGGTCGGCGGCAGCATCGTGAGCCTTGGCGAAGGTTCGTTGCGCCTTGGCGCTCGAACGCCTCAATGTGCTCGGCAGTTCGTCCTGCTTCGCTGTCCCGCGCTTGGTCGTCTTCGGCATGAGATCACCTCAGGATTCAGGAGCCTCGGGGATTCTCGGCCCACTGCTGTGCTATCGCGTAGCCGAGTTGGAGAAAGTCCGCCCCGGCGAGCGCGGTGAAGGTGCCCGCAACCAGGCGGGTGAGCCGGGGCGCAAAAACGAGGCCGATCACGAACGCGGTCGCCGCCCACATGTCGAGGCAGAAGGGGCACGTCAGCAGCTCGCCCACGCTGTGCCGGAACTGGCTTGAGTTGCGGGTCTCCTCCTGAACCTCGGCCGGCCCGCCACTACCCGCGTACCGGGTGAATGGAGCCCGTAGCGGGCTGGTCACCGCGCCCTTGGTCAAGGTTCGGGACACCTTGTGGGTGCCGAGAGTCACCGTGATCAGATCCTGCACCGTCCACCGCACGGGTAGCCGGCGGCCGGTGGCCAAGGCCACCAGCGTGGTAGCCCCGACCAGCGTGCAATAGATGACCAGCACCATCAGGTACCCGCCCAGCGGCTGAGGATTGTCACCACGGTATTCGTCGGCTTCCTGCCGTGCGCGATCCGCCAGGCCGGCGCCCGTTCTCTCAGTGGTCAGGTCAGTCATGAAACTCCTTCAGGGCCTGGCTCTGGTTCCACCGCCAACTGCGTTGAGGCGGCAGCCTTACGTCTCGTATGGCGGGTAGTGCTGCGCCTTCAAGGTCCGGGCCAGACGAGCCGCGTTACGTGCCGCCGCGGCGGTGGCCGAGGCAACCTGATCAGGCACCGCGTCGAGGTCGTTGTAGTCGGTGGACTCCATCGCGGGACCGTTCCAGTAGGTGCAGCCCTGAGCCGGAATGCTGAACCCGATGTCGTTGAGCGCCTGAGAAAGGTCCGCGACCACTTTGTGCGCGCCGTCCTCGTTGCCGACCACGCTGACCAAGGCGACATTGCCGACCATCGCGGGCGTCCCGTTGTCATCGGTGTTCGACAACTCGGCATCCAGGCGTTCGAGTACGCGTTGCGTCACACTGGATGGGTGGCCGAGCCACACCGGCGTGCTGAGGAGCAGGATGTCCGCGCCGAGCACCTTTCTCCTGATGTCCGGCCACTGGTCGCCGTCACCCATGTCGTCCTCGACACCGGGCGCGATATTGAAGTCAACGCAGCGGACTAGGTCGCTTTCGACACCGGCCCGGCCCAGTTCGCCAACCACATGTTGGGCCATCAGCATGCTGCTCGAAGCCGCAGGGCTGGGCTTGAGACTGCACACCAATCCGATGGCACTAAGCGACGCCATGGCGAGTTCATACCCGGCATAGGGCCCGGTAAACCGGGAAGCCGTCAGGCTTCGCGCGGCCGTCGGACTTCAGCGGGCACCCGCTTGACCCGTCCTAAGTCAGGAACGGGTTGAGTACCGGCGGGATGATGTAGTTGCCGGTGACGCCGGTGAGCCGGACCCAGACCTGGGCGGGGATATTGACCAGCTGGTAGGCGCCGGCGCCGATCCAGGAGACCGGTACCTGCAAGAAGCTGGGCACCGCATCGACAATGGTGTTCACCTGCTCGTAGACCAGATAGGGAATGGTGGCCGCGACCGTGCGCGACACCAGAGAGGCATTGGTCAGGGGATCGGGATACCCCTGTGCGGCGAAGTCGGCGCTGAGCGCAGCGAACAGGTTGTCGGGATTGACATAGGTGCCATTGAAGACGGGAGACGTCAGCGGCGCACCCTGCATATACGGCAGCGGCGGAATGCCAAATTGATCCATGATGGTCGGCGTCGTGCTGACGATCTGCCACGAGTTGTTGATGTATCCGTCCATCGCGTCGTTATAGGCCTGATCGAAGATCAGGAATGTCGCCGTCTCACGGGGTGATTGGAAGCCGTGACCGCGGCCGAACTCGTTGGGCCCGATCTCACCGTGGTCGGTGACGATGAGCGTGGTCCATTCCTCGCCGTTGTTCAACGGGTTAGCCTCCCAGTCGGCTACCGCACCCAACAGGCCCCCACCGCCCACGGTTTGGGAACCGAGATTGAAGTCCATATTCCGGATGGCCGCCGCGTACTGCGGCGAATCACCGCCGTACATGTGCGCGTTTTCATCGACTCCGATGAAGTAGGAGAAGATGAAATTGCCCTGGTTGGGGTTCGCCTGCGAGATCGCGGTTTGGGCCGTCGTGCCGACCAGGTCCTGCGTCGCCAACCAGTTCGTGTCGCCCGCGATTTGCGGGATGAAGATGACTTCGTCAGCCGGGATGGAGCCGGCGCCGGCGATATCAGTGATGATGGGCCAGTTCGCAATGACCGTGGTGTTGACGTTGTCGCCGTAGGCGGCCTCAAGTTGGTTGTACACGGTGGGCCAGTCGTCGTAGGTCCACGGGGTGAAGACGTTGTTCGTGACGCCCGCCGTCTCACTCCATACACCGGTCTGCATGGTCGTCCACGACGGGTTGGAGATGGTGGTGTGCCCGACGATTGTCGACGCGGAGGTCACGCTTTGTTCCATGAACGCATGGAAGTTCGGGGTGCCCAGGGGATCGGCCAGGATCTTGGCAAGGTTCGTGCCGTCGGTGCCGATCAACAGGAAGTTCACGTCGGGTGCGGTCATCATCAGGAGAGCGGCTTCTTGTGCAGTCACCACGTTCAGCACTGTTCCGGTCTGACCGGTCGCGCCCGGAGCGCCGAACAAGGACAATGCCCTGCCGCCGAGCCCACCCGCCCCGGCGGGGGCCATCATTAGTCCGCCGAAGCCTCCGGTGCCGCCGGCCCCGCCATTGCCCCAAAGCAACCCGCCCGTGCCGCCGGCGCCGCCGGTCCCGCCCCGAAAGCCGCCGGTGCCGCCGGTGCCGCCATTACCGATCAAGCCGGCATTGCCGCCTCGCCCGCCAGTGTGGCCCACCAAGCCCGCCGATGCCCCATTGCCTCCGTTGCCCCACAGGATTCCGCCGTCGCCGCCGGCTTGCCCGGTGCCGGGCGTGCCGTTGAATCCGTCGCCGATCAGCGGGCGCCCCAGCAGCAGGTTCGTGGGCGCGTTGATCACACCCAGGACGTTGTCGACCACCGGCTGCAGCGGGCCGACATTCACAGCCTCGGCAACGCCGTAGGCCCCGCCGGCTGCCCGCACCGCCTGGGCAAACTGCTCCTGCAACGCCGCGATCTGCGCACCGAGCGCCTGGTAGTCGCGGGCGTAACCGGAGAACAGCGAGGCGATCGCAGCCGACACCTCATCACCGGCCGCAGCCGCCAACGTACTGGTCGGCGCCAACGCGGCCAGGTTCGCCGCCCGCAGCGAGGAGCTGATACCTGCCGCATCGGCCGCGGCGGTCGCCAACAGCTCGGGTGCAACGTTCAAAAACGACATCGTGGTCCTCCTACCCGGCAGCGTTGCCATCGGCAGACTCGAGATGCCCATAATTGCACGATTCTGACGCAATGTCCGACTAAACACCGAGGCAACTGGCGCGGTTCGCGCCGGAGATCTCGTCGCCGCCTCACCGCGTACACCGGCCAGCCGTCACGGAGCAGTCCCTCCACTGCTAGGGCTTGCGGTTTTCGCGCCCCGACGGCTTCGAGTTGCGTTCGCCCACTGTCTTTTTGACGGCCCCGCGTAACGTCCGATTGGCTGACCGCAGGTCGCTGTTCGCGGCCGAGAGCTCGGCGTTGTCGTCCTCGAGGCTGAGGATGCGGGCGATGCCGGCGAGGTTTACGCCGGCATCGACCAGCGCGCTGATGCGTCGCAGCCTGGCCAAGTCGTCGGCGCTGTACCGCCGTGTGCCGCCGTCGCTGCGTGCGGGTGTAAGCAGTCCATACCTCTCGTACAGGCGCAGCGACTGCACGGCGACTCCGGAGAGTTCAGCGGCGACCGAGATCCCGTACACACCGTGATCGGACGCCGGCCGTGCAGCGTCGCCGGAACGATCGACCATCGAGCATCTCCTCGACTGTTGCTAGAAAACCTGTCTAGCATACTTGCACTCTAGTGTCGATAGTGCTATAAAAAATCTATGTCGTATGACATAGATAATCCAGAGCTCAGATAATAGATAGGAGCAACGAGGTGACTGCCATGCTGATGCGTACCGACCCGTTCCGCGAACTGGACCGTTTCGCCCAGCAGGTGCTCGGAACAGCCGCTCGCCCAGCGGTGATGCCGATGGACGCGTGGCGCGAAGGGGAGGAATTCGTCGTCGAGTTCGACCTGCCCGGTATCGACGCCGACTCGCTGGACATCGATATCGAACGAAACGTGGTCACCGTGCGCGCCGAACGACCGGCGGTTGACCCAAACCGGGAAATGCTGGCCTCCGAAAGGCCGCGCGGAGTATTCAGCCGCCAATTGGTGCTCGGTGAGAATCTCGACACCGAGCGGATCGCTGCCTCTTACGACGAAGGCGTCCTGCGACTGCGGGTTCCCGTGGCGGAGAAGGCGAAGCCCCGCAAGATTACCGTCGGGCGCAGCGATAACCGCGAAGCCATCAACGCCTGAGAGCGACGGTGAGCGGGTGGCGGCCGCGGTGGTGCCCGACATGCCGCGGCCACTGCCCCAGGGCAGGCGCTCGCCGGCGTTTTGCCACACACGGAAAGGTCAGTCAGCCAGAGGTTCGGCGCCCTTTTCAGTCGACGACCAGGGCATCGTGATCGGGATGCATTGCTTCTACGTCGACGTTTCTCCGGCACATGCTCATGCTGTCTGCGGCATGAACGACGACGCAGCAACGCACGCTATCTCAGCGCAGCCGAAATCGAACCCGCTGCTACTGACCGCGCATACCCGGCTCGGACGAATCGCGCGTTAGCTGGACGTACCTTCGGTGTTGTCGAAGAACGCCCACTCATCATCGGTCTTTACCTCCATACGCCACCCCAGCTCGGAGTTGTCGGCCTTGGAGTCGACAAACCATGCATGCGCGTCATCGGCACTCTCAATCTCTTTGGTGGCAACGACTTCGCCCCGTGGGTCGAGGACCCTGTATTCAGCCATGGGTCCTGGGTTTCCCACGGTGCCGCATTTCAACCGCGTTATGCGCGCGCGACGATCACCGGCATCCGGGCAGAGTGCACGACCGCGTTGCTGACCGACCCAAGCATCAGGCCGGGGAGCGCCCCCCGACCGCGACTTCCCACCACGACCAACTGAGCCGACTCCGAACGCGCAGTCAGCTGGTGCGCGGGTCGATCGCATACCACCACTCGGCAGACCTTGACGTCGGGGTAGGTCTCCTGCCAGCCCGCCAGACGTTCGGCGAGGGTGATTTCGGCTTGCCCCTTCACCTTGTCCCAGTCCAACCCCGGCAGCTCGACCAATTCGCGGTCGCTCCACGCGTGCAGGGCGATCAGCTCGACACCTCGCCGCGACGCCTCGTCGAAAGCCACCGCAGTGGCGGCTTCGGACGCCGGCGATCCGTCGATTCCCAGCAGCACCGGGGCGCGCAGCGGATGCGGCATCAACGGATCCTCGTCGTGGACGATCGCCACCGGGCAATGCGCCTCTCGCACCAAGCTGGCACTGACAGAACCCAGCAGCAACCGGGCCACCGCTCCCCGACCGGCCCTGCCAAGCACCAAAATCGCTGCATCCTTGGACATCTCGATCATCGCGGGTATCGGGGTCGAGTGTATGAGCTCGGTCTTTACGGTCAGTTTGCGGTCGGTCAAGACCGCCTCTTCGGCGATCTTGACCGCCTCCGCGACAACCTTGCGACCTTCGTCTTCCTGCCACACCGCCCAGGTCTCCGGGTACGGCATGGGTGGCCACGTCGCCACGTCCGTGTTCACTACATGGACCACGGTCAGCGGCAGGTGCTTGATCTCGGCATCCCGGGCAGCCCACACGACGGCAGCGTTGGAGGCGGGAGAACCGTCCACCCCGACGACTATGCCCAGGGTCTTGTCAGCTCCCGTCATTTCGCTTCCCCTCCAGTCAGGAACAGTTGGCCGGCATTGCGGCGATCATCGGGGTGTCGACCCCGATCCGCCCGAGCGCGCTCGCACCGCCCGGGGTACCCAGCGGCGCGTCCCGTCCCGGCAGAATCTGCTGAAAGAAGGCGGCATTGTCGTCGAGAAACTGCCGCTCGTCGTCGGGTAGGTCACCTTCCCAATGGATCGCGTCAACCCGGCATGCCGGTTTGCACGCGCCACAGTCAACGCACTCCTCGGGATTGATATACATCGTCCGGGCGCCTTCATAGATGCAGTCAACGGGGCATTCTTGCACGCAGGACTTTTCAGCCAGGTCCAAGCATTCCTTGCCGATTACATAGGTCATGCATTCACGCTATAAACCCCGGAGGGGCCCAGGCGTCGGTCGAAAGCCACTTCCGTCAGGGACCAAAGACCTTTGCCTGACGCTATGACCGGACCACGATCACAGGAACCCTGGCCGAGTGGACAACCGCAGAACTCACCGAACCCAGCAACATGCCCGGAAATCCTCCGCGACCGCGGCTTCCGACGACCACCAACTGCGCCTTCTCGGACGCCTCGAGCAGCCATTTTGCCGGCGTGTCGCACACCAGCGATCGCTCCACATGGACGTCGGGATACTGCTCCTGCCAGCCCGCCAGGCGTTCCGCGAGTACCTCTTGCCCTTGATTCTCCCGCTCGTGCCAATCCATTCCCAGAACAGGAAAAACCCCGACATCACTCCACGCGTGCAAGGCGATCAGATCGACACCGCGGTGTGAGGCCTCGTCGAACGCCAAGGCCGTCGCCGCTTCTGACGCCGGTGACCCGTCGATACCGACCACCACCGCCCCACCGGCGTCTGGGATGGCGTCCTCTCCCGAACGGACAACCGCAACCGGGCAATGAGCGTGCTGGACGAGAGCCGAGCTGACCGATCCGAGCAGCAGGCGACCCAGGGCGCCGATCCCCTGGCTGCCGACCACTACCAATTTGGCCTGCTTCGATGCCTCGATGAGGGCGGAAACCGCGTTGGCATAGAATATTTCGGCGCGGACCTCAGGTGGTTCCGATCCTTCGCAGCATTCCGATACTGTCTCGCGGGCATGCGCAACCACGCTGTCGGCGATGTCTTTCTGCCAATCGGGCATTTGCTTGTAGAGCTGCCCTACCGGCCATCCGACGACGATGGGAGCGACCGCATGCAACAAGGTGATCGGCAACCGGTGCAAGGTGGCCTCGCGGGTTGCCCAGGATATTGCCGCGTCGGACTCCGCCGAGCCATCAACCGCCACCAAGATTCCGTATTTCGTTGTTTCCGCTGACATTTGATGCTCCTTGCCGTTGCAGCCCTCATCCTACGAGCCCGCGCGCCGTCGGTGTAGAGGTCTAAAGACTCTACGTGCAAACGCCGGACGTGACTGCGCAGGCGCCGCGGTGCAACTCTCTTTCATCGAGCATCGTTCGCGGACAATCGAATTCGAGTCCGAAGCTAGAAGGGTGGGGGGTCGTCGGGGTTGGTGGGTGGTTTGGTGGGGGTTCGGGTGGTGGGTGGGTTTGTGTTGTGGGCGCGTTCGGTGTTGATGCGGGTGGCGCGGTTTTGGGCGCGGGCGTGTCGGCGGGTGGGCATCATCAGTGCGCGGGGTCGATCGGTGGGTACGGTGGTGGTGGGTATGGGGGCGCTGGGGTGGCTCAGGGTGGGAAAGAGTAGCCGGCTGCCGGGGCGGGTGGTGTAGGTGTGTCCGGTGGGGGCGGTCCAGATGATGGTGCCGTCGGGTTGTTGACGGTCGCGCCAGCCGCGGGGTCCGCCCCAGAAGGTTTTGAGCAAGTGGTGTTTTCGGCACAGGCAGCGCAGGTTGCCCGGGTGGGTGGGGCCGTAGGGGTAGGCGATGGCGTGATCGATATCGCAGACCTCGGCCGGGCAGTCACAGCCGGGAAAGCGGCAGGTCATGTCGCGGGTAGGGACGAAGCGGGCCACCGCCGCGGGGGGCCGGTAGCCCGGCGCGGGCTGGTGGCAGTAGTCGATCGGGACCAGGCGTGCGCCGGCGGCGATCAGCGCGCTCAGGTGGGCCGCGGGCAGGGTTTGCCCGCCCAGGATCTGGGCTGCTGGCCGGCAGTGTGCGGGGGGTTCGGGGTCCGGGAGGGTGGCTGACGGGTCGGCGGGGTCGACCCGCGCCGGCTCTGGGCCGTGCAGCCACGCATCGGGCGGGGCGCTCACCGTGGCCGGCTCAGCGAGCACGTGGATGACCACCGCACGCGCGCGCGGGTCAGCGGCCACACGGGCAGGACAGTCGGGCTCGGGGCATTGGCAAGACAGGCGCTCCCCGCCGGCGGCCAGAGCGCCCAACGCATCGGCTCGGCGCTGAGCCAGGGTGCGCGGATCGGCCGCACACACCTGACGGGCCATCTGCTCAAGACGCCGATCAAGCACCGCGGCGTCGGTGCCCAGCAGCGACCCC
The DNA here is from genome assembly GCF_059812565.1 of Mycobacterium sp. NGS49. Lineage (NCBI taxonomy): Bacteria > Bacillati > Actinomycetota > Actinomycetes > Mycobacteriales > Mycobacteriaceae > Mycobacterium > Mycobacterium sp. NGS49. Next base: position 69,660 of record NZ_JCALCX010000011.1, read on the forward strand.
CACAGGCGCGCGGTGCCCGAGCCGTCATCAGCGGGGGTGATCACCACCTCCCGCGAGCGCGCCCCGGCGCGGGCGCGCCGCACCGCCGCGGGGTCCAGCCGCGCGATGATCGCGTCGATGGCGCGCGCGGTCTTGGGTGCCGACAGCGGTCCGTAACGCAGCGCGTCGTGGGCCAGCGCGGCATCGACCACCCGCTGCACCGCCGGATCGGTGATCAACTCGGTGTGCCAGATGATGCTGGCGACCAACCGCAGACTCAACCGGCCCTGAGCGAACACCGCCGCCACCGCCGGCAGACGCTGACGCAGGGCCAGCGCCTGATACATGTAGTGCGAAGCCAGGCTTCGGCTGACGTTCAGCGCGGCCCCCACCTGGGCGGCGATAGCATCCCAGTTGTCACACGACCAACGCCCGCAATCGGTGGGCCCGTGAGCGTGACGCGCCACCAACTCGGCGATCCCAGCAAAACGACGCGCGGCAGCGACCGACTACTCGCGGGTAGCGGAGTCGATCACCGCCACCAGGCCGGCATCACCCAACGCCGCCAAATCATCGAACATACTTTCGATACTACCGAGCTCCACTGTCTCAGGCTTTCTGGCAGGGCGCGACCCGTGGATAACCGAGGCGGCGCCGGGAGCAATCCGGCTGGGCCAGACCGTCGAAAAGGCGGACCAACTCGACGAATGAATGCCGTTTCAGCACAACTGAATTAGATGCGACTGAATTAGATGCGACCGCGATGGCCGCACGATGCCGTGCACACTTGCGCTCCGCCCCGGTACCACTGGCGCTCGCCCGGTTAACGAGCTGTCGCTCTTAATCTTCGCGGAAGGTAGTGATCGCGTTGATGACGCCGGAGATCTGCCCGTCGGTGAGCTTTTCACCGTCGAAGACGTGGTTCAGCAAAACCTTGAGATCGAGCATCTGCTGCAAATACACCAGGCACGGCGGGCAGTCTTCGAGGTGCTTGGCCACGATCGCACCCCACTCCCGCGGATCGGACTCGACCAGATCGTCGACGAGCCGGACGAACTCGACGCAGTCGATCGCGGGCACGGAGTTGTCGTAGACGGTCATCGTTGATACCGCCTTTCCAATTGATTTCGAAGATTGCCGCGGGCCCGGTACAGCAGTGCGCGTTGCGCATCGGCGGAAAGTTCCAGCACCTCCGCCGCTTCCTCGGACGACATGCCGATGAGGTCCCGCAGGATGACCAGTTGTCGTTGCCGCGCCGGCAGCGCGTCCACCGCGGCGCGCACGTAACCCACGAGTTCGCGCGCCACGGTCTGGTCCTCCGGGAGGAATCGTCGCGACGGCGGCATGCACCAGTGCCCGGCATCGGGATGGCCCGGCGGATGCATCCGGCCCGCCAGTGGGTCGGCGTCACCCGTCGCCAGCAGCTCGTGTTCGCGGATCCGCGACTCCCGGCTGCGGTGGCGTGACGCGGTGTGTTTGACGATTCCGAACAGCCAGGTAGCCACCGACGAGCGCCCCTCGAACGCTTCGGCGGACTTGAGCACCTGGACCCACGCCTCTTGCACGGCCTCCTCTGCCAACGCTGGTGAATTCACCATCGTGCGAGCGAAATTCACCATCGGTCGGTGGTAGTCGCGGACTAGGGCCGCTAACGGAATACCGCCGACCAGACGCTCGGGCTCCGCGCCCTCTAAAGGCGCCACGGCCGGAGTCACCGTCGGCTCCGGTCTTCAGGCGCCGTCATCTACCGGCATCCGCCTAGCTCCCAACGCAATTGGGCTTCCGATGGTGACTGTACAGGGATGAATGCGGCCTCACGGTAGCGGCGGCTCGCGGGCGTCCTGCTGGCATACCCTTTACCGCCGGCTGTGCGAATCTCCAATGCCGCGCTGGCACTGGCAATCTCGGCCGCCGTAAGCCGCAGGGTCAGCAGCTCCTTGTTGCTCGGCGGACGCTCACCCCCGACCGCGCCGGCCAGACTGGCCAACGTTGTCTGCGCCCAGACCAGCCTTCCGGCGACCTCCTCGACCTCAGGCTCGAAAACCGAGTTCACGCCTTTCAGGCCGATCCTGGCCTGCCGTACCGTCGTCTCCGCCAAACCGACGCACATCGCCGACTGCAGGATGAGGAAAGTGGGCCGGACCGCCCCGAGGAACCCGTCGAAGTCAGTGGATAACACCTGCCGGTCCGGGACGAAAACATTCGTCAATTCCAGAAAGGAGGACGCGGTGCTGTCCATCGCCAGCAACGTGAAGGGTTCGCCCACCGTCACCCCGGGGCTGCTCAGCGGCAACGCCAGGATCAGCTTCGCCCCGTCGTCGCTACGTGCCGCGGTGACCAGTAACGAGTCCTCATACAGGTTGGATGCCCACCGGATCGAACCGTTGATCCGGTAACCTCCCTGCACCGGTGTCGCCGTCAGTTCAAGTTTGCCGCAGCCCGCCGACTCTTTGAAGGCGGCCGCCATCCCGGTCACACCCAGCGCAGCACCGGCAAGTAGCGGCTCGGCAGCTTCAACACTGAAAGGCGTTGCGGCATAGAGCAAGTACTCCAATGTCATACGGTTCGCCCAGACCGCGAACCCGGTGCTCATGCACTCCCCGGAAATCAGCCTGATCACGTCGGCCATTCCAGCGAGCTTGCCGTCGGCGTTGTCGGGAGCGCCTACCCCGAGCAGGCCGGCGGCACCGAGCCCGGCGAAGCTACGGCGGGCCGGAGCCTCGCCGCGATCCAATGTGCCGGCGTGGGCGCGGATATCTGCGATCAGCTCCGAATCGAGCAAGCCGATGACGGCGTCGGTCGTTGTGGTCATGCTGCCTGCCTAACCGATGGAAAGTGCGGAGTCGACGGTTACCGGACGCCTGAATGTATTGACGACGGGCGACCACGCGATGGCGTTGTCGTGGATCTCCTGCAACGTCGCGTCGTCTGCGTCGCCGGCCAGGCGGACATTGCAGCGAACGGCGGTGAAGCCCAGCACCTTGCCGTCGGGAGTGTCGCCGACACCCCAGACGGCCGAGATGTCGATGTCCCCTTCCATTTCGACCTCGATCTTGGTCAAGGTCACGCCGCGGTGCGTGGCATTGGCCAGCAGGCCGACCGAGATGCACGACCCCAGCGCCGCCAGACAGGTCTCCGAGGGGTTGGGGGCCGAGTCATCGCCCAACAGTGCGGGCGGCTCACCGACCAGCATCGGAGCGAGGTCGCGGACATAGGTCATGTTGCGGAAGCCCGACTCACACACAGTCCTGGCCTTCAGGGTCTTCTTGCCGGTTGCGGGATCGGCCTTTGCGTTACAGGACAGCCGGTCCAAACCCTGAGCATCGATGACGAGCGCGTCGGTCATGCACTTCCTCCATTCCTCTTCCAGAGAGTCGGTCAAGGAGTTAGTGCCGGGGGCGTCGGCAAACATGACGGTGACCTCAGTCACAGGGGCTAAGGCACTGGCTGTGTCACGAAATCGATGAGTTCCTCCACACGTCCGATCAGCGCCGGTTCCAGGTCGTTCCAGTCCCGCACCTTCGCACGAATATGCCGCCACGCTGCCGCGATGTCGGCCTGGTTGGCGTACGGCAAGCCGAGCACCTGGCAGATGCCGCGCTTCCACTCGACGTGGCGCGGCACCTCCGGCCAGGCGCTGAGCCCCAGCCGCTGCGGCTTGACGGCCTGCCAGATATCCACGTACGGGTGTCCGACCACCAGCGTGTCGGTTCCGCCGGGGCCCTTCCGCACCGCATCGGCGATGCGGGACTCTTTGGATCCGGGGACAAGGTGGTCGACCAGCACACCGAGCCGGCATCCCGGGCCAGGCCGGAACTCCTCGACGATGCCGACCAGATCATCGACACCGCCGAGGTGTTCAACCACGACACCCTCGAGCTTCAGGTCCTCCCCCCAGACCTGCGCGATCAGCTCTGCGTCGTGGCGGCCTTCCACGTAGATCCGCCCGGCACGAGCGACCCGGGCCCGCGCACCGGGCACGGCGACCGATCCAGAGGCTGTCCGGACACGGGCAGCGGGCGCCGACCGGCGCGGTGGGGTGAGGATCACCGGCTGACCGTCAAGCAGGTAGCCGGGGCCCAACGGGAAACCCCGGGTCTTGCCGTGCCGGTCTTCGAGGTCGACGCGGCCGTACTCGACGCGTACCACCGCACCCACGTAACCCGTCTGCGCGTCCTCCACGACCATCCCGAGCTCCACCGGATGCTCTACCGAGCGAATCTTGCGCCGCCGGTCGCCGGCCAGCACATCGGTTCCATAGCGATCAACCACCCGGCCATACTAGGGAGCCGGCGCCGGCATCGTCGGTGCGGCACGCCGTCGATGCGCACGAATTAGTTTTTGCAGCACTGGATTTGGCCGAGCTTTACGGTATTCGATGTCCGTCGGTACCGAAGAAGTGCAGGTGGCCGGGCTGCGGATGCAGGTGCACCCGGCTGCCCTTTCCGGGCGGGTCGTGACCGTCGGTGCGAGCGATGATGGGCTTGCTGATCACCGAGTCGGCCCCGGTAATCCGGCCGTACAGGTAGGCGTCGGCGCCCAACTCTTCGACCACGTCCACCTCCATCTCGACACCGAAGCTGCCCACCTCGAAGTGTTCGGGACGAACCCCGACCACGATTTCAGGGGCGGTCGCAGCGATGTCGCGCGGAACCGGAATCACCCAATCCCCCAGCGACACAGCGCCGTCGACGATCGGAACGGTGAACAGGTTCATGGCCGGTGACCCGATGAATCCCGCGACGAACACGTTGCCGGGGTTGCGGTAGAGCTCGCGCGGCGTCGCACACTGTTGCAGCAGCCCGTCGCGCAGCACTGCGACTCGGTCGCCCATGGTCATGGCCTCGATCTGATCGTGGGTGACATACACCGTGGTGGTACCGAGGTGACGCTGCAGCGCTGCGATCTGGTTGCGGGTCTGCACGCGCAACTTGGCATCCAGGTTCGACAGCGGCTCGTCCATCAGGAAAACCTGCGGCCGGCGCACGATGGCCCGCCCCATTGCGACCCGTTGACGTTGCCCGCCGGAGAGATCTTTGGGCTTGCGATCCAGATGAGCTTCCAGGTCCAACATGTGCGCCGCCGCCAACACCCGTTCGCGGATCTCAGCTTTCGGGGTCTTGGCCACCTTCAGCGCAAAGCCCATGTTCTGCGCGACCGTCATGTGCGGGTACAGCGCGTAGTTCTGAAAGACCATGGCGACGTCGCGATTCTTGGGATCGAGGTTACTCACATCGCGGTCGCCGATGCGGATGCGGCCGGAGTCGAGGGCTTCCAATCCGGCCAGCATTCGCAGGGACGTCGTCTTGCCGCATCCAGACGGCCCGACCAAAACCATGAATTCCCCGTCGTCGACAACGAGATCCAGGCTGTCGAGGGCGGCGCGATCGGTACCCGGGTAGCGTCGCGTCGCCTGCTCGAAACTGACAGAAGCCACCTCGCTAACCACCCATCCCGGTCATGGCGATACCGCGAACGAACGACCGCTGGGCAAATGCGTAGACGATGACCAGCGGAAGCAGAATCAATATCGAGGTCGCCATCAAGACCGGCCAGCGGGCCACGTATTCGCCGCGCAACCGGACCAGCCCGAGGGTCAGGGTGGCAAGGCTGTTGCGCTGGATCATCAACAGCGGCCAGAGAAAGTCGTTCCACACGCTGACCCACGTCAGCACCGCCAGCACCATCACCGCGGGCCGGGCATGGGGCAACAGAATGCGCCAGTAGATCTGCCACGGCGAGCACCCGTCGAGAATGGCCGCCTCCTCGAGATCGGTCGGCAGGGTGCGGAAGAACTGCCTCATCAGGTAGGTGCCGAACGCACTGCCGAACAAACCCGGCACGATCATAGCCCAGGGTGTGTCCACCCATCCCAGGGTCCGCATCACGATGAACTGCGGGATCACCGTGACTGTCAGCGGCACCATCAGGGTGCCCAGATACAGCAGGAAGAGCGCGTCCCGGCCACGAAAAGCCAGTCGCGCGAACGCATATCCGGCCAGCGAGCAGAACATCACCTGGCCGGCCGTGACGCATCCGGCGTACAAGACGGTGTTGAAGAACATCCGCCAGAACGGCATCAGGTCGAACACCTTGGTGTAGTTCGACCACTGCGGACTGGCCGGAAGCAGCTTCGGTTCGCTGATCTCACCTTCCTTCTTCAGCGAGCCCGAAACCGCCCACAGGATGGGAAACAGCGCGCACCAGGCGACCGCAAGCAGCACCGCGTACGATGCTGCGGCACGAAACAGGGTGCGGCTAGCCAAGACCACGAGACGCCTCCCAGCTACGTCGGCGCCTGCCGCGCAACTGCAGCACCGTCAACGTCAACAGGATGGTGAACATCACCCAAGCCAGCGCGGACGCATAACCGAATTCAAGGAACGAGAACGCGTGCTGGAAAAGCATGATGCCCAGGACGTAGGTGCCGGTCTCGGGCCCGCCGTTGGCGCCGGTCAGCACGTACACCAGGTCGAAAGCCTGGAACGCGTGAATGATCGAGATGACCACGACAAACGAAACCGCCCCGCGGACCAGTGGCACCGTGATCGACACGAACTGCCGGATCTCGCCGGCGCCATCGATTCGCGCAGCCTCATATACGGTCTCGGGAATGCCCTGCATCGCGGCCAGCAAGACAACTGTGGCGAAGGGGACGCTGCGCCACACACTGACCACGCACAGCGACACCATGGCCCAGTGCGGTTCGACGAGCCACGGTATCGGACCGATCCCGAACCAGCCCAGCATGATGTTGAGCAGGCCGTTGTCGGTGTTGAACACGAATTGCCACACGACTGCCATCACGACGGACGAAATCGCCAGCGGCAGAAATGCGACCGTCCGAAAAAAGCCGATTCCCTTCACTTTCCGGTTCAGCAACCCGGCGACGACCAGGCTGACCAGCACGGTGGGCAGCACCGTTCCCACGGTGTAGATCACCGTATTGCGCAGGGCGATCAAAAACAGCGGGTCCGAGGTGAGAAGGCGACGGAAGTTGGCCAGCCCGACGAACTTGGCCGGGGTGAACATGTCCCACTGCTCGACGCTCATGTACAGCGAGAATCCCAGCGGAAACAGCATGAAAAGCAGCACTGCAGCCAGGTTCGGTGCGACGAAAAGTCGCCCGGCCCATGATCGTCGGCGCCAAGGGCGGGATCTGCCGGGCGCCCGCGGGGGTGCGTCGATTGCCGTCACGGGTTGCGCAGCACCTCGTCGACGGAGCCCGAAAGTCCGGACAGCGAGGTCGCCGGTCGCGCGCCGCGCAGCACCGGCCCGAAGTGGCGGTCCATCAGGGCGACGACCTTCTCCCAGGCCGGTGTGATCGGTAGGCCTTCGGAGACCAACGGGCCGTCGGTGAGCACCGCCAGATTCGCGAGCCTTCGGTGCGCGGCGGCGAAGCCCGGCGAGGTGATCGCCGATCGCAGCACCGGTACGAACAACCGGGATGCACCGATCAAGGCCTGGCCGACGGGGCCGGTGGCGAACTTGACGAACTCCCACGCCTGCTCTTTCCGTTTGCTGGTTGCCGCGATGGCAAGGCCGGTCACGCCGATGTTCGAGCGGGCGTTATGGCCGCGCGGGCCCAACGGCAGCGGGGCTACGTCGAAATCCAGGCCGTCGGCGCGGTCGAATGTCTGATAGCGCCAGTGTCCGCCCAAGGCGATCGCGGCCCTGCCCACCGCGAAGAGGTCGGCGTTGGACATCGACTGTTGGTCGGAGACACTCGGCGCAACCTTGTGTTTGTTGATCAAGTCGGCGAAGAACTGCACCGCCTCGACGAATGCGTCGTCGCCGAAATTCAGATGGGTCGGATTGGTCCGTTGTGACGACCAGCGCACGCCGTTGTTCAAGGCGAACAGCCCCGCCGAGTAGAACGACACCCAGGCATTGACGAACCCCCACTGCGTGACCCGGCCGGAGGCCTCCCGCTTGGTGAGAGCCCGGGTGGCGTCGAGGAATTCGCCGAAGCTCCAGCCTTGCTGCCAGGTCGAGGGAGGGGGACGCACACCGGCCGCGTCGAACAACGCCTTGTTGTAGAACAAGTAGTTTCCCGACCATTGCTCGGGAAAGGCGTACTGCCCATCGTTGAAGGAGAATGTCCGATACAGCGCGTCGATGCTGTCGGCCTTCAGCTGCGCGGCGAACGCCGGGTCGCGCTCCAACAGGGAATTGAGGTCCAACAGCACTCCGCGGTCGGCGAGTTCGGCGTAGCTGAGCTCCCAAGTCATCAGTACGTCCGGGCATTTGCCGCCCGCGCAGAACGTCGACAATTGCTGCATCACTCCGGGTCCGGAGAGCAGCGCCCGGACCTTGATGTCGGGGTTGCGGCGCGCGAACTCGTTCACCACCCGCATTCGCGGACGAATCTCGTCGGGATTCGCCGCGAAGAAGAACGTCAGCGCATCGTCGTCGTCGGAAGCGCACCCGGCCGCCCACGGAACCAATGCAACCGACGCGGCACCCTGAAGCAGGCTGCGCCGGCCAAAAGGCTTGTCGATCATGGTGCTCCCGGACCCGTTGCCGCCCCGCTATGGCGGCACCTGATGTTCTTCTTAGTCGACACGCCTGTGCTCTACCTGGGATGCACAAAGATCGCTACCCGCCATGCTCAGAGCGGCAGTGTCAGGACGGCGCCGCGCAGTCTTGCCGGGTCGCCGGAGATGTCGATGACCGCAATCCGGTTGTCGGCGGTCAAGCCGATGCGCAGCAGGGCCTCGAGCCGCCCGCCAGGTGCGATCGCAATGCCTGGGTGACCGTCGATCAGTAGCACTGCTCCGGCGCGCGCCCGGTCGGTGAAGCGCCGGGTCTCCTCGGCAACGTCTGGGGCACCACGCATTTCGGTGGGCACACCGGCGGGGACCAGCCCGGGGTCGACGACACGAACGACGTCAGGAGCCAGCAACTTCACCAGCGCGTCGATGTCTCCGCCGCGTGAAGCGGCCAGAAATGCCTGCACTACCGCCACGTGCTCGGCCGTCCGGGGCGTGGATGCAGCTCGCGCCGGGCGCAGTCGACCCCGTGCCCGGCTGGCGAGCTTCTTGGTGGCCGCAGGTGAGCGATGCAGCAGCGCCGCGATGGTCTCGAACGGCACGGCGAACAGGTCGTGCAGGACGAAAGCGACGCGTTGCGCGGGCGGGAGACGGTCGAGGACCACCAGCAGCGCCCGGCTCACCGAGTCCGCCATCAGTGCTTCGTCGTCTGCCGCGGCGGTGAGCAGCCGTTGGCCCAGTTCCGCCTCGTGCAATGGTTGTTCGGCTCGCCGTCTCCGGGCGCGCAATTGGTCGACCGCCTCACGCGCGGTGATGGTGGTCAACCACGCCGTCAGGTTTTCCACACCGCCGAATTCCGAGCGGCTGGCCTTCAGCCATGCGGCTTGCACCACATCCTCCGCATCAGACACTGAGCCGAGCAGGTGAAAAGCCACCGACTCGAGTCGCTTCCGATCCGCCTGGAAGCGGTGGGCCAGATCGACGAGGTCCAGTGCTGTATTCATGGGTCACCTTTCCGGGGCAGAAATCGTCAAGAAGGTGAACGCATCCCTGTCGACCTGCCGGAGGAGACCTATCCCATGACCCTAATGCAGACCACGTACGTGGTCGTCGTTGTGATCACCGTTGTTGCCACGGCGGGCATCGCGCTCCCCGATCTGGTGCCTGCGCAGTTCGTGTTGACCAATTCCGCCCGCGTAGGGGTACCGAGCTCCTGGTTGCCGACGCTCGCCGTGCTGAAGCTCGCCGGGGCGGGCGGCCTGATTGTGGGGCTGCTCGGCTTGCGGCATATCGGAATTGCCGCAGCGGCCGGGCTGGTGCTGTACTTTCTGGGCGCTGTCGTCGTGCATGTGCGGGCACGGGTCTTCTCCAACATCGCCTTTCCCGGCGCCTATCTGGTGCTGTCGCTGCTGTCCCTGGCCCTGGTGACGACGACGCACTGAATCAGGCCGGGAAATAGCGGACGGCGTTGATCTGATTGCCGCGCCAGGCCACATCGGCGAACACGATGCCCCGCCCCCGGTCGGAGGCCACGGACACCACCACGGTCGATCCCGCGCCGATCACCTTCGCCCAGTTCGCGCCACGCAATTGCGCGCCGAGTTCGGCGATGTCGATCCGCTCGCTGTCACCCCGAGTGACTGCGGCTGTCGATGACAGCCTGCTGCCGGCGCTTGACTCGTCACCTTCGGCGACCGCGCGCAGAAAGCCCTGCACCAACCGCTTGTGCCGCGCGCCCGCACGGCGAAACCCGCTGATGAAGCCGACAGCACCGAGCGGGCCCTGGTTGCCCAACAGCTCCCTGCCGAGTTGCAGACCCGGCGTCAGGGCCGAAGTTCCGTTCTTCAGGAACCGCACCATCATGGCGGGCAGCTCCCAGTACGCGCGGAGATGGGCAATCTTCCACTCGCCGTTCACCTCTCGCAGGTCATAGCGGAGGAAGGCCGGAATGTACATCCGCACGGCGGTGCCCATCGCCACCTCGAGTTCCAGGTCGCGGAGCACCGTGGCGCCGGACACGATATCGACGTCGCGGTGGAACGTGATGCTGCGCGGACCGATGAACGTGTCGTAGAAGCGGTAAATCTGGTCGTGCCCGACATGCGGGCTCGATCCCACCGGATCTTCGACGCGTCCGTCGTCGGTGAAAAGCCGCACCCATGCGTCGCGGTCGTGTGCGGAAACGGCTTGGGGCGAGCGCTCCACGGTAGCGAGCAGGTCATCCCGGTGCGATGTGGTCATGGGTGGTTTCCGATCAACTCGATACTGGCGGTTCGCATCTCGTACAGAGCCTGTGCGGTCGATTCCGCGGACACACCTGCCGTCAGGTCCAGCAGCACCCGGGTGGCCAGGCCGGCCCGCGCCGCGTCGTGAGCCGTATGCCGCACACAGTGATCGGTGGCCACCCCGACGATGTCAACCTCGTCTACCGCACGCTGCCGCAGCCAGTCCAGCAGCGACTTCCCGTCGTCGTCGACGCCTTCGAAGCCGCTGTAGGCCGCCGTGTAGGCGCCCTTGCGGAAGACGGCCTCAATGGGTCTGGTGTCGAGCCCGGCGGCGAATTCGGCCCCGGTGCTGCCGGCGCGGCAATGAGCGGGCCAGGAGGAGGAGTAGTCCGGGGCCGCGGCGAAGTGGTCGCCAGGGTCGATGTGGAAGTCCTTGGTGGCCACGATGTGGCGGTAACCGGGATCACCGGCGAGGTATTCATTGATCGAGCGGGCCACCCCACACGCACCGGAAACCGGCAAGGCGCCGCCCTCGCAGAAATCCTGCTGCACGTCGACGATGATCAACGCTCGCACGCCGTCTACCTTATCGCCGAACTATCGAGGATCCGGCGGTTTGTGTGCTGGCCGGCCGGGGAACACAGCGGCCATGTTGATCCGCAGAATCGCCCGACCCATGTTGTCAGCCGTCTTTATCGGCCAGGGAGTGGACGCCCTGCTCAACCCGAAACCCGCAGCTCAAGCAGCCCAGCCGACGGTGAGCGGCTTGCAGGCGTTGCCGGATTCAGTGAGCAGCAACATTCCAGCCGACGCCGAGACGTTCGCTCAGATCAACGCCGCCGTACAGATCGGTGGCGGTGTGCTGCTCGCCGCCGGGAAGCTGCCCCGGCTCGCCTCGGCCGCGCTTGCCCTGACGGTGATCCCGGGCAACCTTGGAACACACATGTTCTGGAATGAACCCGACCCCGAGCGCAAAGCCGAGAAGCGGCGCGCCTTCCTGGCCGACATAAGCCTGTTGGGTGGACTGATCATCGCGTCCGCCGACACCGCGGGCAAGCCGTCGTTGGGCTGGCGTGGACGCCGCGCGGCCGAGCGGCTCTCCGGAAAAGTGTCCGGAGCGCTGCCGGGTTCCTCGCATGACGTGCTGGACTCCGAGCTGGGCGAGAAGATCGTGCACGGTCTGCAGGCCGGCGCGGAACGCAGCCGCGAACTGGCCAGCACCGCGGCGGAGAAGAGTGCACCCTACGCCGAGGCCGCACTCGAACGGGGCCGCGAACTGGCCAGCACCGCGGCCGAACGCACCGCCCCCTACGCCGAAGCCGCGTTGGAGCGCAGCCGCGAACTCGCCACCACCGCGGCCGAGAAGAGCAAGCCGTACGCCAAGAAGGCCCGCAAGCGCGGCGAGAAGTTGGCACACCAGGCCGTCGACCGCGGCGCCCCCTACGCCGAAGCCGCCCGCAAGCGCAGCGAAAAGTTGGCAGACGTCGCCCGCGAGCGCGGGCTGGAACTCGCCGAGACCGCACGCGAACGCAGTGCCCGGCTGGCCGACACGGCGGTGACCCGCGGCAACGAGTTGGCCGAGACGGCACGCGACCGCCTCGACGACCAGCTCACCACCACGCGCAAGCGCTGGGGACGCTAGCCGGCACCGCTCAGGAAGGCATCGACGATCGCCTCCACCTCGCGATCGTCGATGTCGACGACCACCCCGGGTTCGTCGGCGCCCAGCGGTTCCAGCGTGTCGATCTGCGACTGGAGCAAGGTCGCGGGCATGAAGTGACCGGGACGCGCCGCCAAGCGCGTGGCGATGAGGTCAGGGCGCCCGCGAAGGTGCAGGAAGCAAGCCGATGGGCTGTGCCGGCGGAGCCGGTCCCGGTACGCCCGCTTGAGCGCCGAGCAACTCATCACCCCTTCGGGGTGCGCTGCCAGCCACTCGCCCACCTTGTCCAGCCACGGATAGCGATCGTCGTCGGTCAAGGGTTCGCCGTCCGTCATCTTGGCGATGTTGGCGGGCGGGTGTAAGTGGTCGGCGTCCTCGAAGGGCACTCCCAACCGCCGGGCCAACGCTGCCCCGACGGTCGACTTGCCCGACCCGGAAACCCCGAACACCACGACGGTCGCGGGACTCACTGCGCTTGCTCGACCTGACTCCGATTCCATTCCATCCAGCCGACACCGCTGCGCCCGTCGGTGGTCGTGACGTCAACCCAGGCACGCGGGAAATGGCTCACCCGCCCGTCGACGCCGGTGAGCCGGACCGGCGCGTGGGCGCGGATCTGGACATCGGCGGTGATCTCGCCGGGACTGAGTTCTAGAACCTGGTTCTCGGGTAATCCGTTGGCGGCGAAGGCTTCCCGGATGGCCACCGTCGTCAGGTCGGTGATGTTCCCGCCGCGGTCCTGCGCGTAGCCGATGCTGAACGCGGGGGTGTTAGGGATCTGAATTCGCACACCGTGCAGGTGAGTCCCGTCCTGCAGGTGCAGCGCGGTCCACATCCAGTCCATCGACCACCAGTCGCGCACTCCCCATGAGTGATCGCGCTGTCCGGGCACCGAATCGACCTGATAGCGAGCATGTTTCACGGTGACGGTGCCCGAAACCGTACACGGGATCTCATACCGCGTGGTCAACCGGTACTGATACGGGATTCCGTCGGTGCTCCACACCAGGTTCATTGCAACGTCGACGGGCTCGCCGGGCTCACCGCGCAGCAGCGCCGAAGGGTCTTGGTAGGACTGGCCTTTCGCACGTAGATCGACACGATAGGTCTGCAGCGGATCGCTGGTCGAGTGTGCAAGTTCGAACTCGTCGGTGCGCACTGTCCAGGCATCCGCCGGCAGCGGTACCTGGCAGTCGACGGCGACGGTGGCTTCGTCGGGCCCACATACCAGCGCGTGGATCCATGCTAGCTGCTGATTCGGAACCAGCCCGATGCGGAACCAGCCGCCCAATCCCTCTGCTGCGTCGACGAAGTCGGCATACCAGCTTTCGCTCCACAGGGGTTCGTCGGTGGCCGGGTGGGCCTGTTCGTCTTGCGGTGAGGGCCGTAACGGCTCCGGCGCCGCCGCGTCGGGCAAGACCGTCAATGCGTCGATATCCAGCACGTGTTGGCAGTGCCGCTCCAGCATGGTCATGAACAACCGGTCGCCCCGCTGGGTGCGTTCGACCAGCATCGACGAGACGATCGCCATCATCACTCCGAAGAAGCTCTGGTGCCGTACACCCTCGCGCACCTCGGCCACGCTGACGGGCGGCTGCGGTCCGAGCGCCTGGTGGTAGGCCTGCAGCAACCCGTCGTATTGCTCGCGCCGATCCGGTACCGACAGCGCGCACCCCAGAAAGTAGGCGAGATCGGTGAACGCCGGACCCCACGAGACCGTTTGCCAATCCACCACAGTGAGCGGCCGGTGCGCACCGGTGGCCCCGAACAGCAGGTTGTCCAGCCGGTAGTCGCCGTGTACCAACCCCCGAATTCCGCCGCGGGTGGCCTCCCGCGCCAGGTAACCGTCGAAGGCGCCGATCAGGCGCTCGCATACGGTGCGGTGCGCCGGGGCGATCTGATCGCCGTAGCGCTCCACGAATCCGGCGTACAGCGGGGCGATCATGGCTTGATTCAGCGGTGATTCCCGGTTCAGCCACGGCGCGTCGGCCAACGCGGCGTCGCCCAACAGCGGCCCGTGCAGGCGGCCCAGCCCGGTGACGGCGAGAAACGCTTGTTCGGTTGTGGCACCGGCGATTTCGTCGCCAACCGTGGCAGGTCCGGCGTCGTCGAGAAGCAGGTCGAACACACCGGTCGAGACGTTGATCGCGGCGTGATAGCAGGGAGCGATCGCCCCACCCAGACGCGGCGCGATGTCGTGGTAGAACCGCACCTCGCGCTCGTAGAGGCCAAGCGCCAGACCCGTCTGCCGGCTCATCGGATCGGTGGCGGCGACCTTCAGCACCACCGATGGCGGACGTGGCTTCCTTTCCGGTTCGGCGTAGGTCAGGCCTATGCGGTAGCACTCGCTCATCTGGCCGGTGCCGATGCGCTCGACGGCGAATTCAGAGACGGTCCCGGCACGGACGGTCTCGGTGAGCCACTCGGAGGTGAGATCGCCGGGCCGCTCGATGGCTTGGTCGGTGTTGGAAACCATGGGGCTCAGCGTGCCAGGTCAGCGCGCGAGGGTGAAGCCGTCCCAGGCCAATCGGCGATGCTGGTGCGGGTCGAACTCGATGCGCGACTTGCGATCGAACACCATGACCGCGCGGTCGTCGTGGGTGTACACCGGCCAGTCATCACCCGGCACACCGGACCGGCTGAACGACCGCCAGCGTCGTTGTACGTCATTGCTGACCCGCAGGGCAGGACCACGGTCGGCTGCGGCGGTGAGCAGCGCCCCGAACCGGGTGCGGTAAATGTCGAAGACCGCGAACAATTCGGTGGCATGCGTGGCCCCGAAGCCCGACCACTGCAGTGTCCGTGGGGCGTAGTCGTAGCGGTACAGGTAGGTGGGCGCGTGGTGGGTGTGCGCTTCGGCGATCTGCCAGGCTGCCGTGCTGAACGCGAAATCGCCCCCTAGCTGGATGCATGCCTCGGACTTGGGGTAGTTCGGGTAGGCCGCCGTAATACGTTCGCGCGCAGCGGGTTCCACCTCGGCGAGCAGCGCTTCGACCATCGCCTTGTTGGTCGGCAACATACCGAGGAAGCGGGTGAACAAGCGCCCCTCTTCGGCGTTGGTTCCGACGATGAGCGGTACCTGGTGCGCCTGGCCGGAACGCATCGCCTCGACGGGGTCGACCGGGACTACTTCGTCACCGAAGACGGGGCCGATCGGGAAGGCGCCCAGCCGTTTCTGCATGCCCTGGTCGATCAGCCGGTGCTGGGTCTCGATCAGTTGGGCCGCCGAGGCCCGCATGACGGCGTTGGCGGCGTCCTTGCTGCGTGCGCCGAGCAATTCGGCGAACCGCGTCGCGAATTCTGCGGCCACCTCCGTCGAACGGGTCATGCCTGCGGCCGGGCTTTCGGAGATCGCCCGGTGGAACAGGCCAGCCGCCTCGGGCACGGCCAGCAGTGTGGCGGTGATGTGCGCGCCGGCGCTCTCGCCGAAGATGGTGACGTTGTCGGGGTCACCGCCGAAGTTGGCGATGTTGTCTTTGACCCAGCGCAGCGCCATTACCAGGTCACGCAGATAGAGGTTGCTGTCAATGGTGACGTCCTGGGTCGACAGCGACGACAGATCCAGGCAGCCGAGCGCGCCCAGCCGGTAGTTGACCGACACGTAGACGCAGCCACGGCGGGCCAGCGCGGCACCGTCGTAGAGCGGGGTGGCCGAACTGCCCAGGATGTAGCCGCCACCGTGGATGAAGACCATGACCGGCATCGGTTCGGAGGCGCCGCCTTCGGGCGTGACGACGTTGAGGGTCAGACAGTCCTCGCTCATCGGCTGATAACGCCCGACTCCGAGCATGGTGTAGCGGCGCTGCTGCGGCGCGCAGTTGGCGAATCCGTGGCAGTGCCGCACCCCTGACCAGGGCTGGACGGGCTGCGGCGCGCGGTAGCGCAGGGGCCCCACCGGCGGCCTGGCGTACGGGATGGAACGCCAGCGATTCACCCCGTCGCGGGTGAAGCCTTCGACGGTACCGGCGGTGGTGCGGGCGCGGACGATGCGCTCATGCATACTTCGACGTTAACCGACGCTTGCAGGGGACGGCGCGCGCAGCGCCGGATTCCGCCGTGCGCCGGTTAGCCTGACGGGATGCGGATCGCCGCGCTGGTCGCTATCCCGTTACTGCTTGCCGGATGCTCGCACACCGGTGGCGGTATGTCCGGGCAGCCCCAGACGACCTCCGCCGGGACAGCCCCGCCGGCGTCAGCCTCGAAGCCGGCCCAGGCATCTGGCGCACCGACTGCCGGGGCGCCGATCGCGGCGGTCATCGCCTGGACCGAGGCAGCTCATCCCGCCGACCCGGCGCGCTACCAGCTCGACGGGAATGTCGCGTTCAGCGCTCCCGGCGGCAAAGCCAAATGCACGACGGACGTCAAGCACACCGCAGGCCTGCTGTCCTGCCTGGTGGCGTTGACCGATCCCCCGCCCCGCCCCGACACCGCCTATGGGGATTGGAAGGGCGGCTGGGTCGATTTCGACGGGACCAACCTGCAGGTCGGGTCCGCCCGCGCGGATCCGGGACCTTTCCTTGCCGGCACCGGAACGCCACTGGCCGACGGGGACTCGTTGTCGTTCGGCGACTTTCGCTGTCGCGCGGACCAAGCCGGCCTGGTGTGCGTGAACTACGCTCACCAATCGGCGGCCCGGTTCAGTGCTGCTGGTATCCAGCCTTACGGGTGCCTGCGGTCGGTGCCGCCACCCGACGGCGTGGGCCTTGCGTTCAACTGCCCGTGACCGACCCGATGAGGGCGGCGAAAAGCTCGCTCATCTCATCCGCCGGCCCGTTCGGCACCGTGTAGCCCGACTCGTCGCGGATCTCGGTCAGATGGTCGCGCACGTATCGGGCTCAGAGTTAACATCGGCAGTGGTTGACATAGGCGGTCTTTCCGATTGAGTGGCATAGGGCTGCTATTTCGGGCGAGCTTTGCTGACAGTCAACTATCACGGCGTGACCGACGTGCACGATCTGCATCTGCAGATCACTGCACCGAAACTTTCCAGGCTTCTGGACGAAATAATCAACGGTCTTTCGCATCCGGCGGACTAATCGACGGTCTGGTCCTACGATTTGCCAATGCCGTTAGCGGTGGGTGCGGTGTTTGCGGGATACAACATCCTGCAGGTGCTTGGTGCCGGTGCGATGGGCACGGTTTACCTGGCACAACATCCGCGCTTGCCGCGCCGAGACGCGTTGAAGGTGCTTTCGCCCGAACTGACGGCTGATCCCCTGTTTCGGGCCAGGTTTGTGCGTGAGGCCGATATCGCGGCGAGTCTTCGACATCCGAACATTCTCGGTATTCATGACCGCGGGGAGTGTGACGGCCAGTTCTGGATTTCGATGGATTATGTCGAGGGCACGGATGCGGCCCAACTGTTGCGGCAGCGCTATCCGGGCGGAATGCCGGTGACGCTGACCGTGCAGATTGTTACGGCGGTGGGATCGGCGCTGGATCATGCCCATCAGCGCGGTCTGTTGCATCGTGACGTCAAGCCGTCGAACATTCTGATCGCTGATCCGGAGCTGGAATCGCAGTGGGTGTTTTTGGCCGATTTCGGCATCGCGCGACCGGTCGACGACACCGCGGGGTTGACCGCGACCAACATGACCATCGGTACGGTTGCCTATGCCGCGCCCGAGCAGCTGATGGGTCAGCCGCTGGACGGGCGTGCTGATCAATATGCGTTGGCATGCAGTGCTTTTCACTCGCTCACTGGCTCGCAGCCGTATGACTTTTCCAGCGCTGCGGTTGTCATCACTCAGCATGTGATGGCCCCGCCGCCGCCGATCGGACAGCGGCGTCGCGAATTGGCTGTACTGGATGCGGTGTTCGCCCGGGCGATGGCCAAGAAGCCCGCCGAGCGGTTCGCGCGCTGCCAGGACTTCTCGACGGAGCTGCAGCGTGCGCTCGGGTCGGGTGTTGACGGCACACAACCCGCGCTACGACCGGTTGAGGTACCAGCGGCCCACGAAACCCAAGTCGCGGGTACGGGGTACGCGTCTCGGCCGCCGCCGTCAACGCCATCACTGCCGTCACTGCCCTCAATGCCCTCGACGCCACCACCGGCCGGCAGGCGGCGCACCGGCCTGCTCATTGGTGCCGTGGTGACCGTCGCGTTACTGGTCGCAGGTGGCATCTTGGCCGTCATCAAGCTCACCGGGGGCCACAATACGACGGCCGCCGCGCCCTCAAGCAGCGCACCGCCCGCGACGGGTCCCTTTACCGGGACATACCGGGCCGACTATGACGCTAAAACCGGCTTGGACGGAGCGCCTTTCGACGGTGCGAAACCGTCGACGGAGACGTGGGGCATGCGCTCCGTGTGCAAGCCGAGTGGGTGCGTGGCGACGGCGACGCGCCTTGGCGGTGATACCACTACGCTGACGGCGATGGTGTTCGACGACATCGGCGGGCACTGGTTGGCCGTCGCCGTTACTGCGGCCAAGTGCTTTGACGTGACCACCGAAGTATGGGAGGTGTTGATCCTGCAACCGCGTCCTGACAGCACGCTGGTCGGCGAATACGACAGAACCACTCCTAATGGATGCGCGAGCAAGAGACTTATGACGTTCACTCGCACCGGCGATGTCGACGTCAATGGCATTGCCGATCCAGCGAGCCAGGCCCCGCGGATAGCGTCGCCGGCCGAAGCGCTACACGGCCGGTATCACTCCACGACCACCTGGGCAACTGGCCAAGTGCCGAGTCAAGACGACTACACCGTACGTACCGACTGTCTTCGCACCAGCGATCGGTGTATGAGCTTTTTCCAGGGACCACCCGGTAAGAAAACTCCGCTGGTATTCGGCAGCGGGAACTGGTTCGAGGTTCTTGAGTGGGAGTCAGATTGTCCATCCGGCGGCAAAACAAAGGTGAAAGAGACCGTGGCGTTTGCGCTGCCACAGCCGCCGCAGGATCCGATCACGTTGCTGACCGGGCACGGTAACCAACAGCAGACCGGATCCTGCAGTGCCAGCGTGGAATTCGACAGAAAGTTCGAGCGCACCGGCGGTTAGCGGCCCCTTCCTGGTCAGGCTGGGTGGTCCGACCATTCGGCCCATGCCGTTAACGGTGGGTGCGGTGTTTGCGGGATACAGCATCCTGAGGATGCTTGGTGCCGGTGCCATGGGCACGGTCTACCTGGCACAACATCCGTGCTTGCCGGATGATTTGAAGGGTGTCCAGCACAGGGCGGACGCTGTGAAGTCATCGGTAGTTCGCGCATTTCCAGCACTTGGGACCCTTCGCTAGGAGTAGCGTCGGGACCAGCCAAGCGCATCAGCCGAAAGGGTGCGGATCGTGAAAGCACTTTTCATCGCGGCGGCCGTGATGGCGGCTGTAATCAGCGCCGCCGGAGTTGCCAGCGCGGAGGAAGTCCCCAACATGACCAGCGGTGTGTCGGAAGGACAGTCTTGCGGCAACCCCTCGGGGAAGTTCATTTTCGGGCGTGACGCTGGTGGCGCCGCATTGATCTGCGGAGGGAACGGAAAGCCCAACGTCTGGGTGGCGGCTGGGTTTCCCGTGGTTGGCGTTCGACAACTTGGCGAAACAGGTTGCGTGGAGGAGATTCATCGCCGTACGGCTAGTGGCGCTTATGCCCAATCACCGGACGGTGACGCGATGATATGCGCCTATCCGACAGACACCTGGGTAATACGTCCGACTCCCAAGTAGATCAGCGGGCGCCCCAGGAATTGCCCTGGGAATCACGGATGCGATATCAAATGACGAGCGGCAACCGCTGCCCCCGGCGCCTGCCTTTTGTTATGTGCCCTAGCCGAACAGCTGGCCGCTCTGAAGACTTAGGTTCAGCCGGGGGTGCCGTTGCTGCCGAACAGCAGTCCGCCGACGCCTCCGTTGCCGCCGGTGCCGGAGGCACCCGCAGGCGTACCTGGTCCGCCTGACCCGCCGCTGCCGCCGTCTCCGCCGTCGCCGATCAAGGTGGTGGATCCGCCGTTTCCGCCGGCCCCGCCGGCGCCACCGGCACCGGCGGTCGCGACTCCGCCGGCACCACCTCGCCCGCCCGTCGCCCCGTTGCCGAACAACCAGCCGCCGCTTCCGCCACGGCCGCCCCGGGCTCCGTCGCCTCCGGGGTCGCCGGCGCCGTCCGCCCGTCCCCCTGCACCACCCGCCCCGCCGGCCCCGCCGTCGCCGAATAGCCTTGCGGCCCCGCCATTTCCGCCCAGACCACCGTCGCCACCGGCGCCTGCCGCCTGGGCCAGCGCGCTCCCGCCGGCCCCGCCGGTACCGCCGTTGCCGAACACCCACCCTCCGGCGCCACCGTTGCCGCCGGCACCGCCGGTCTCGCTGAAGTGACCACCGCCCAGGCCGCCCGTACCGCCGGCACCGCCGGCCCCGATCAGTCCCGCGTTGCCGCCGAATCCGCCCGTCCCGCCGGTGCCGCCGGCCGCGCTGGACCCGCCTGCGCCCCCACCGCCGCCATTCCCGAACAGCAACCCGCCGGTTCCGCCGAGTCCGCCGGTTCCGCCGAGTCCGCCGGTGGCGGCCGGGGCTGTTGCCGCCGCACCCTGCCCGCCCGCCCCGCCGTCCCCGATCAGCCAGGAGTTGCCCCCGGTACCGCCGGCCCCGCCGTTACCGGCGGTGGTTGCGATGCCGCCGGCACCCCCGGCTCCCCCGTTGCCGGCCAGCAATCCACCCCAGCCGCCGGCCCCGCCGTTACCGCCGCCGTTGGCCCCCATGCCGCCGGCTCCGCCGAGCCCGCCCGTACCCAGCAGGATCGCCTGACCGCCGGCACCGCCGAGCCCGCCGATGCCAGTCGGGGCGTCACCGCCGACGCCCCCTGCTCCTCCGTTGCCGAAGAGCCAGCCGCCGTTTCCGCCCGTCCCCCCGACCGCACCGGCAGCGCCGGCGCCGCCGGCCCCGCCGTTGCCGAACAGCCCTGCGGCACCGCCCCTTCCGCCCGCGGGGTGGATCCCGCCGCCGGATCCGCCGGAGCCCCCGTTGCCGAACAGCAGCCCGCCGGCTCCGCCGTCCGTGCCGGTTCCCGCGGCGCCGTCGGCGCCGTTGCCGATCAGCGGACGACCCAGCAGCAGCTGAGTGGGCAGGTTGATCAGGTTGAGCAGATCATCGATGGGTCCCAGCGCGGCGGCGCCGGCGGCCTCGGCGCCGGCATAGGATGCGGCGCTCGCGGTGAGCGCTTGGACGAACTTCGCGTGCAACTGCTGCGCCTGCAGGCCCAGCGTCTGGTAGCCCAGGGCATGCCGGCCGAAGAATGCGGCGACGGCCGCCGACACCTCATCGGCGCCGGGCGCGAGAATATCGGCGGTGGGGCCGGCCGCAATTGCGTTGGCGGCGTTGACCGCTGCTCCGATGTCCGTCAAATCGTTTGCCGCACAAGCAATTAACTCTGGCGTTACGAAAACAGACGACATTGCACCTCCCCCGGACCCCGCCGGATGTGAAGCACAGGGTATCGCGGTCAGGGCTCCAGCACGCGGATTTCGCCGGTGGCGCCGTCGACTTCGACCAGCGCCCCTGGCGGCAGCGACCGGGTGGCGCCCTGGACGTCGACCACGCAGGGGAAGCCGAACTCGCGGGCCACCACCGCGGCATGCGACATCGGCCCACCGAGTTCGGTGACCACCGCGGCGGCGTAGCAGAACGCGGCCGTGTACCCGACGTCGGTGACCTCGGCAACCAGGATCTCACCGGGTTGCAGGTCATCGATGGTCTCGGGCCGCACGATCCGCACCCGGCCACGCACCCGTCCACCGCATACGCCGACACCGCGCAGCGTGTCCCCGCCGGTGAGGACCGCCGGGGAGGTCGTGGTGGGCTCCCAATGGCCACTGAACACGGTGGGAGGGACGACGGCCACCAGCCGGCGCTGCTCGGCGCGCCGGGCCGCCACCAGCTCAGACACGTTGGCGGGCAACGCGTCGAGTTCGTCCACCAGCAGGTAGAAGACGTCATCGGCGTCCTGGAACACACCAGAATCGGTCAGCCGGCGGCCGTATTCGCGCAGCAGGCCGCGCAGCACCCAGATGGCGCGCACCATGCGGTCGCGCCGCACTTCACGGTCCCGCAGTTGTCGAGCCGCCAGAAGGGCAATCGGCCTGGCGCGCAATGGAATAGACGCGTGCCGCGGCTCGGGTGGCGGCGGTGCGCTCAAGGCTTTCGTCACCATGCGTACCAGCAACTCGGGATCGTCGGCGTAGCTGGTCGACAGCATCTCCACTTCGGCGGGACCGCGGTGTCCCATCAGCGCCAGTTCCTCCAGCACGGCGCGATGAAACGCCGGTGCCTCCACGGCCAGCTTGTCCAGGCGCTCACCGGGTTCGGCCAGCACCCGTAGCACGGTCGGGTCCCGGCGGGCCGCCGCCACCAGCCGCTGCACCGCCTCCACCGATCGCGCACTCGCCAATCGCGGCCCGACCGACGGAGCGGTCTCGCGCCCGCACAGCCCGCGCAGCAACACGTTGAATGCGGCGCACAGCATGAACGACCCGGAGGCCAGCAGCCAGCCGTGCACCACATGGTCGCGCGCCAGCAGGATCAGACTCAGCAGCCGGCGGTCGTCCAGCCTCGTGAAATCTTGGCCGACAAGGCGTTCCAGCCGCGCGACGTCGATGCGGTAATCGTGGGTGTCAAGCGGCGAGCCGGCGCTCAGCCCCACCAGGTTCACGCCGAACACGCCGATGTTCCGGACGGTCCGCAGCTGCCGGCGGACGGGATTGGTTTCGGACGGCGGACGTTCCTCGCCGAAGATCGGCAGTGCGGCCATGCTGGGCCCGAAGAATCCGCTGTTGCTGACGATGGTCGCCGGTTTTGTGAACGGCACCGTTTCGGCCATGAAGTGCGCTGAAGTGATGGCCCCATACAGTCGGTGGGCGAACACCGCGACCGTGCGCATCGCGATTTCCTTCTGCACCACTCCCCCGGGTCGCAACCGCTCGGCGATGCCCACGCCGCCGGCGCGCAGGCCGCGCACGGTCACCGATGCCGACGACGGCGAGAAAGGCCCGGGCAGCGCCTCGGACAGGTTGGTGGCCAGAAATGTCGGGAAGCGCGGGTCGATCGGAGTGTCGAACTCTCCGTTATCCGCCGGCGGGCCGGCCAGTTGAGGCTCCACCCCGTCGTCGGCCGGCGTGTCGACCGCGGGCAGATCCTGGATCGGGGCCAGGCGCCAGGGCAGCGCCAGCACGCGGTCGCCCAGCGCAACCCGGCCGCGGACTGCGAGCGCGAAGTCCTCGAGGCATTCCTCGGCGGTCCAGGCGGGCGCCCACTGCCATTCGTCGCGCGCCCGGCTGGTGTCCATCAACGGAACGCTCGGCAGCGCCGACCGGCGTGCCCGGGTGGCGAGCCTGGTGCCGACCGGCAGGACCGGGCGCCGCAGCGCGGCCGCCAGCTGCCGTATCGTCGGGCTGCCCGGGGCGGCCAAATTGACTGCACCGCTGATGATTTCGTGTTGCAGCACGGCTTGGTTCAGGAGCCGGAGCGCGTCGTCGGGGTGCACGACCTGGATGGGGCAGTCGGCGGATCCGGCGAGCAGCACCGGCAACGCCGCCATTGCACGCAACCGGTTGTCGACGCTGCGGCCCACGATGAGCGGCAGGCGTATCGCCACCCATTCGAAACCGGAGTCGGCGAGCATCCGCTCCACCCGAGCCGTCTGCCGCCCCTCGAGGGTCGCCGGACTCAGCGGGTCGTCCTCGGTCGCGGGCCGCGGCCCGGCACCGTAAACCTGCGCGCAGGAAGTGAAAACGATGCGCCCGCTGCCGGTCTCGGACATCGCCGCCAATAGGTTTCCGGCGCCCTGGATGGCGTCGGTGCCCCGCGCCGGCACGCAGTGCGCAACGACGTCCGCGCCGCTGACCGCCCGGCGGACCGCCTCGGCGTCCCGGATGTCGCCCGCGACGAAACCGGCTGCACTCGGCCAGCTTTCGGGCCGGCGCCGGGCGATGCCGGTGACCTCGTGCCCTTGGCTGAGCAGTCTGGCGACCAGGCCGCGGCCGAGCAGGCCGCCGGCGCCGGTAACGGCAAGCTTCATATGTCTACTCGTCGTCGTCCATGAAAGCCGCGTTGACCAGGTCGTCGAGGTCCATGTCCGCGAGGTCCTTGCCGGTCGACGAACCATGCGGCGCTTCTGGTGCACCGTTCCGGTCGCCGTCGGTCTCGTTGGCCAGGGCCAACAGCAGATCCAGCACACCGGCCTGCCGCAACCGCTTCACCGGGATGGAGGCCACGACGCGCCGCAACTCCTCCTCGCCGGGCGCCGCGGCGGGCTGCGCGTGCTTGCGCTCGGCGCCGAGCAGTTCCTGGTGGAAGTAGCCGGCCAGCGCCGCCGAGTTCGGGTAATCGAAAATCAGCGTCGGCGAAAGGCCAAGCCCGGTAGCGGCTTTGAGCCTGTTACGCATCTCCACCGCCGTGAGGGAGTCGAAGCCCAGCTCCTGGAACGCCCGATCGGGATCGATGGCCTCGGGTGTGGTGTTGCCCAGCACGGTGGCGATGTGCGAGCGCACCAGATCCAGCAGCACTGCGTGCTGCTCGTCGTCGTCCAGGCCTTCCAGGCGCTGCAGCAGCGCCGACTTGGATTTCGCGGCGGCCAACGAGTCGTCTACCTGGCGTCGTGCCGGGGCGTTGATCAGGTCGACGAACATCGGCGGCAACGTCCCGGCGTCGAACTTGGCACGCAGTGCTACCAGGTCGATATGGGCGGGCAGAAGGAACGGCTCGTCGAGAACCATTGCGGTATCGAGCAATCCGAGTGCCTCTTCGGAGGCCATCGCTACGATCCCGTCGCGCGCGAACCGGGCCAGGTCGGCCGCACCCAGCGCGCCGGTCATGCTGCTGGCCTGATCCCACAGCCCCCACCCGAGCGATACGGCGGGCAGCCCGTGCTGGTGCCGGTACTGCGCCAGCCCGTCCAGGAAGGAGTTGCCGGCCGCATAGTTGGCCTGACCCGACGCGCCGGCCAGTCCGGCGATCGACGAAAACATGACGAATGCCGACAGTTTCAGGTCGCGGGTCAACTCGTGCAGGTTCCACGCTGCGTCCACTTTGGCTCGCAGTGCCGCGTCGACCCGCTCCGGTGTCAGCGAGGTCACCACCGCATCGTCCAGCGTTCCCGCCGCGTGGATCACCGCCGACAGCGGATACTGCGCCGGGATGTCGGCGAGCACCCTGGCCAGCGCCGCCCGATCGGACGCGTCACAGGCAACCAACCGCACGTCTGCGCCGGCGGCCCTCAACTCCGCGGTCAGTTCGTCGGCCCCCGGTGCGTCCGGACCGCGCCGGCTCACCAGCACCAGGTGACGCGCTTGGTGCCGGTTCACCAGATGTCTGGCCAGCGCCGAGCCGGCCATACCGGTACCCCCGGTGATCAGAACGGTGCCGTCGCCCAGGCCCGAACTCATGGTCATCACGACCTTGCCGACATGGCGCGCCTGGCTGAGGTAGCGCAGCGCTGCCGGCGCCCGGCGCACGTCGAACACCGTCACCGGCAACGGTTTCAGCGTGCCGGCATCGAACAGCGTCGCGAGCTCGCCCAGCATCCGCTGCAGGTGATCGGGTCCGGCTTCGAACAGGTCGAAGGCGCGGTAGCGCACGCCGGCATGCTCTTCGGCGACCTGCGCGGCGTCGCGGATGTCGGTCTTGCCCATCTCCAGGAACACGCCGCCGGGTGCGACCAACCGCAGTGACGCATCGACGAAGTCGCCGGCCAGCGAGTCCAGCACCACATCCACGCCGCGCCCACCGGTAGCAGCGCGGAACCTGTCCTCGAATTCCAGGCTGCGCGAGTCGCCGAGGTGGGCGTCGTCAAAGCCGAGGGCGCGCAGGGTGTCCCACTTGCCCCTGCTGGCGGTGGCGAAGACCTCCACCCCCCAGAGCCGGGCCAACTGAACGGCCGCCATGCCCACGCCGCCCGCGGCCGCGTGCACCAGCAGCCGCTGGCCCGGCCGTACGTCCGCCAGCACCTTCAGTGCGTAATACGCGGTGGCGAAGACCACCGGCGCGGTGGCCGCATCGGCATCCGACCACTCGGCAGGCACCCGGATCAGCAAGCGCTCGTCGGTGACGGCCACGGCTCCGGTGCCTTCCGGGAACAGCCCGGTCACCCGGTCTCCCACCGCGAACAGCCCTGCATCCGAAGCGGTCTCGATCACCGTGCCCGATGCCTCGACACCCATCGCCGCAGCTTCGTCGGGGTAGAGGCCCAGTGCGATCATGACGTCGCGAAAGTTGGCGGCCATGGCACTGGTCGCGATGCGTACCTGGCGCGCGCCGAGCGGGGCATCCGGATCCGCAATGGGCTCCATGCGAAGGTTTTCGAACGTGCCCGCGGTGCTCATGCCCAGGCGCCACGGAACATCGCCCGGAGGCGTCAACAATCCGCGCACCGCGCGGCTGCCGTGCACCCGGGCAATATACGGAGTTCCGTTGCGCAACAAAACTTGCGGCTCACCGACCGCCAGTACGGCCGCCGCCTCCTCGTCGGTGATGGCCACGTCGGTGTCCACCAGCACGATGCGGCCGGGATGCTCGGTCTGGGCCGAACGCACCAAACCCCATACCGCGGCGCCGGCCAGATCCGTGACGCTCTCGCCCGGAGCCGCCATCGCCCCGCGCGTCGACACCAGAAGCACTCCCGCGTCGTGCTCGTTGAGCCATTCCTGGACGACGCCGAGCGCGCGATGGGTCGCGGTGTATACACCGGCCAAGGTGTCACCTGCCGCGGGTTCGGACGCGAACACCCGGTACGGCGGGGTGCCGGAGGTGACTACCGACGGCGCCGGCGACCAGACCACCTCGAAGAGGCGGTCGGCAGCCGATCCTGATAGCGCGGCCTTCAGCTGCTGCTCGGTCACCGGGCGGGCCACCATCGAGGCCACCGACAGCACCGGCAACCCCAGTGTGTCCGTCAGTTCCACCGACACCGACGACGGTCCGGTCGGCGTGATGCGGGCCCGCACGGCCGACGCACCCCCCGCATGCAGGCACACGCCCTGCCAGGCGAAGGGCACCAGCACACCGTCGGTGCGGTCCGCGTCGCCGCCGGCGCCCACGATGAGCGCGTGCAACGCCGCATCGAGCACCACCGGATGCACACCGAATCCGTTGGGCGACAAGCCCGCCGTGTCGGGCAGGGCCACTTCGGCGTACAGGTCGTCGCCGCGCCGCCACATCGCGGTCAGTCCCCGGAAGGCGGGGCCGTAGCCGTACCCGCGCTCGGCCAACCGCTCATAGGTTCCGGTCACGTCCACCGGGCTGGCGCCCGGGGGTGGCCACGTCGACAGGTCGGTGACCGCTTGGGGCGCCGCAGAGCTCAGCGTCCCCTCGGCGTGCAGCTGCCAACCGCTTTCGGCCCGCGAAAACACCGAGACGCCTCGGGAACCGGACTCGTCGGCAGCATCGACGACGACTTGCACGGCAACCGAACCCGATTCGGGCAGGATCAGTGGCGCCGCCAGGGTGAGTTCGTCAACTGTCGAGCAGCCGACCTCGTCCCCCGCGCGGATGGCCAGCTCGACAAAGCCTGCGCCCGGGAAGATCGCGACGCCGCCCACGGCATGGTCTCTCAGCCAGCCGTGCGTCGCGGCGGACAGTCGGCCGGTGAGTACCACGCCGCCCGAGGACGGTAGATCGACGACCGCGCCCAGCAGGGCGTGCTCGCCCGGGCTCAGGCCCAGGCCTTCGGCGTCTACGGCCGGGCTGCCGTTGGACAGCCAGAACCTGCGTCGCTCAAAGGCGTAGGTGGGCAGCTCAACGAAGCTGGCCTGGCCCAGCACCGCCCGCCAGTCCACCGTCGCGCCCGCGACGAAGATCTGCGCCACCGCATTGGTTAGCGCGGTGGGCTCAGGCCGGTCCTTGCGCAGCGCGGAACCGGTGGTGACCACGACGTCGGGCAGTGACTCTTCGATCGAGGCGCTCAGGCCACCGGTCGGGCCGACCTCGAGGAAGCGCGTGGCACCGGCCGAATGCGCGTATCGAATGCTGTCGGCGAACCGCACCGCTTCCCGGACGTGACGCTTCCAGTACGCCGCCGACGCGAAATCGTCGGGGGCAAATTGCCCGGTGAGATTCGAGATGAGCGGAATCGTGGGCTCTGCGGTCGGCAACCCGGCCGCAACAGACCCGAACTCGTCGATCATCGGCTCCATCAGCGGGGAATGGAATGCATGCGACACGGCGAGTTGGTGGACCCGGCGACCGTCGCCGCGCAGTCGCTCGGCCATCGCGATCACGGCATCCTCGGCGCCCGAAATGACCAGCGATGCCGGACCGTTCACCGCGGCGATGCTGACCTCTGGGGTCAGCAGCGGCCGCACCTCCTCTTCGGTGGCCTGCACGGCCACCATCGCACCGCCGGGAGCCAGACGCTGCATGAAACGCCCGCGGGCGGCAACCAGTACCGCGGCGTTCTCCAGCGACAACACTCCGGCGACATGTGCCGCGGACAGCTCACCTACGGAGTGGCCCATCACGAAATCGGGCCGGACGCCACAGGATTCCAGCAGCCGGAACAACGCGACTTCCACCGCAAACAGCGCGGGCTGCGCGAATTCCGTTGTATTGAGCGCGCTTTCGTCGTTGCCCCACATCACCTCGCGCAACGGGCGCAGCAGGTGGCGGTCCAGTTCACCGACGACGGTGTTGAATGCCTCCGCAAAAACCGGGTAGGTCGCATGCAGCCCCATGCCCATGCCCAGCACCTGCGCACCCTGGCCGGGGAATACGAACACGGTTTTCCCGCCCGGCTGGGCGACACCGCGGATGACCGCGCCGAGTTCGTCGTCGGCAAGCTCGGATAATCCGGCCAGCAACTGGTCCCGGTCCCCACCTACCACGACGGCGCGGTGCTGGAACGAAGACCGGCCCGCCAGCGACCAGCCGACATCAGCGGCCCCGAGTTCATCGTGGCGGCCGAGGTATTCGGCCAGCCGGGCCGCCTGGGCACGCAATGCCGGGACAGACTTCGCGGAGAACACCCACGGCAGCACCGCAGGTTTGGGTCGTGAACCTTCGACAGGCGTTGCGACCGGTCCGGATTCGATGATTACGTGCGCATTGGTGCCGCTGATCCCGAAAGACGACACCCCCGCCCGTCGTACCCGCGACTGTTCCGCCGGCCACGGCCGTGGCTCGGTGAGCAGGGCAACCGATCCCGTCGACCAGTCCACGTGCGGGCTCGGCGCGTCCACGTGCAGGGTTGCCGGCAGCGTCTCGTGCCGCATCGCCTGCACCATCTTGATCACGCCGGCGACACCCGCGGCGGCCTGCGTGTGGCCCATGTTCGACTTGATCGACCCGAGCCAGAGCGGCTGGTTCCGACCCTGCCCGTAGGTCGCCAACAAGGCTTGGGCCTCAATCGGATCGCCCAGCATGGTCCCGGTGCCGTGGCCCTCGACGGCATCCACGTCGGCTGCCGACAGGCCCGCATTCGCCAGTGCGGCCCGCACCACTCGCTGTTGGGAGGGGCCGTTGGGTGCGGTCAAGCCATTGGACGCGCCGTCTTGATTGATCGCCGATCCGCGCACCACCGCCAGTACCGGGTGCCCCAGCCGCTGCGCATCCGAAAGACGTTCCACCACCAGCATTCCGCCGCCCTCGGAGAACCCGGTGCCGTCGGCAGCACCGGCGAACGCCTTGCACCGCCCGTCGGCCGACAGTCCCCGCATGCGACTGAACTCGATGAAGATGTCCGGTGTCGCGTTGACGGTGACGCCGCCGGCCAGCGCCAGATCGCACTCGCCCGACCGCAGCGACTGCACCGCCATGTGCAACGCCACCAGCGAGGACGAGCAGGCGGTGTCCACCGAAACGGCGGGGCCCTCCAGCCCCAGCACATAGGACACCCGGCCCGAGGTGACGCTGCACGATTGTCCGGTCAACCGGAAGCCCTCCACGGCGTCGGTGGCAGAGAATCCGTAACCCTGGGTCATGACGCCGGCGAAGACGCCGGTCGCGGTGCCCCGCAACGAACCGGGCTCGATGCCCGCCCGTTCCAGAGCTTCCCAGGACAGCTCGAGGTACATGCGTTGCTGCGGGTCCATCGCCAGCGCCTCGCTGGGCGCGATCCCGAAGAAGGCGGGGTCGAAATCGGCGACACCGTCCACGAAGCCGCCGGTGCGGGTGTAGCAGGTGCCGGCCACATCGGGATCCTGGTTGTACAGACCGCCCAGGTCCCAGCCCCGGTCGGCGGGAAACTCCGACAGTACGTCGCGGCCCTCGATGAGCATGTCCCACAGGTCTTCAGGCGAATCCACCCCGCCGGGGTAGCGGCAGGACATGCCCACGATCGCGATCTGGTCCGCACCGGTGACACGCACGGCCGGAGTGGGCGCGGCTTCCTGCGGCATTCCGGCCAGTTCGGTGCGGATGTAAGTGGCCAACCCGCTCGGCGTCGGGTAGTCGAAGATCAGGGTCGGTGACAGCGAGAGCCCGGTAGCCGACTTCAGCCGGTTCCGCATTTCGACCGCCGTCAACGAGTCAAAGCCCAAGTCCTGGAACGCTTTGTCCGGATCGATGGATTCGGGTGCGACGTTGCCCAGCACGGTGGCGATGTGAGACCTGACCAGATCCAGCAACAATGTGTGTTGTTCGGTTTCCGTGAGCCCCTGCAGCCGGTGCGCCAGAGCCGACTTCGACTTCGCCGCGGCCAGCGACTCGTCCACCTGGCGCCGCGTCGGCGCGTTGACCAGATCACGGAACATGGGCGGCACCGCCACCGCGTGGCCCCGCAACGCCGACAGGTCGATCCGGGCCGGCGCCAGGAACGGCTCGTCGACGATCAGCGCGGTGTCGAACAATTCCAGGGCCTCTTGTGCAGACAGCGCCAGGACGCCTTCCCGGCCCAGCCGGGCCAGATCGGCCTCGTCCAGTCCGCCGGTCATCGCGCTGGCCTGATCCCAGAGCCCCCAGCCCAGCGACATCGCCGGTAACCCGTGCGCCCGGCGATGCGCGGCCAGGCCGTCGAGGAAGCAGTTCGCCGCCGAGTAGTTGGCCTGTCCCGATGAACCCACCAGCCCCGCCATCGACGAAAACATCACGAAGGCGGACAGATTCAGATCGCGGGTCAGCTCATGCAGGTTCCATGCCGCGTCGACCTTGGCCCGCAGCACCGAGTCCACCCGATCGGGTGTCAACGACGTCACCACCGTGTCGTCGAGTACGCCGGCGGCATGGATCACCGCAGAAAGCGGCCGCTGGACCGGAATATCGGCGATCACCTTGGCCAGTGCCGGGCGGTCGGAGGCGTCACACGCCACCACCTGCACCTGCGCGCCGGCCGCCTCGAGGTCGGCCACCAACTCCGCTGCGCCCGGCGCGTCCGGGCCGCGCCGGCTGAGCAGCACCAGGTGCCCAACGCCGTGTTGAGCCACGACATGTCGCGCCAGCGCGGAGCCGGCCATGCCGGTGCCGCCGGTGATCAGCACCGTGCCCCGGCCCAAGCCATTGCCCGGCGTGAAAGGCACCGTCATGACGACCTTGCCGATATGGCGGGCCTGGCTGAGGTAGCGCAGCGCCGCCGGTGCCCGCCGAATGTCGAAGGTCGTCACCGGCAGCGGACGCAGCACGCCCGCGTCGAAGAGCTCGGCGAGGTCCAGCATGTACTGGTGCATGCGCGGACGACCGGGCTCGAACAGGTCGAAGGCGCGGTAGCGCACACCGGGATATTCCTGGGCGATCACGCCGGGGTCGCGGATGTCCGTCTTGCCCATCTCCAGGAACACCCCGCCGGGGGCGACCAAACGCAAAGAGGCGTCGACGAATTCGCCGGCCAGTGAGTCCAGCACGATGTCCATGCCGGCCGCACCGCTCCTGCCGAGGACGGTCCGGAACTTCTCTTCGAAGTCCAGGCTGCGCGAGTCGGAGATGTGGTCGTCGTCAAAGCCCATGGCGCGCAGGGTGTCCCATTTGCCTTTGCTGGCGGTGCCGAACACCTCCAGACCCAGGTGCCGGGCCAGCTGGGTGGCCGCCATACCCACCCCACCGGCAGCGGCATGGATCAAGACGCGTTGTCCCGGCCTGGCGGCCGCCAGGTCGATGAAGGCAAACCACGCGGTGGTGAAGACCGCGGAGATGGCGGCCGCCTCGGCATAGGACCAGTCCGACGGCATCGGCAGCAGCAGCCGGACATCACCGGGGACCAGGGTGCCGCTGGTGTCGGGGAAGAACCCGTACACCGAATCACCGACCGCGAATTCAGTGACTCCCGGGCCGACCTCGACAACCACTCCGGCGCCTTCGCCACCCAGCAGAGCCTCGTGGGTGAACATGCCCAGCGTGATCATGATGTCGCGGAAGTTGGCCGCAATCGCGTGCAGCGCAACCCGGACATAACCGGGCTCCAGCGGCGCATCGGCATTGGGCACCGGCTCGAGGCGCAGGTTCTCGAAGGTTCCCGCGCTGCTCAGACCCAGCCGCCACGGCACGTCGCCGGGCGGTTCCAGGATGTGGTCCACCGCCCGCGAGCCACGCACCCGTGGTGTGTAGACCTGTCCGGCACGCAGCAGCACCTGCGGCTCCCCCACCGCGAACGCCGCGGCCAGTGCCGAATCATCCAGCGCCACATCAGAATCGATCAGCAGCAGGCGGTTGGGGTGCTCGGTTTGCGCTGTGCGTACCAGACCCCACACCGCCGCACCGGCCAGATCGGTGACGTCCTCACCCGGCAGCCCCACTGCGCCCCGGGTCCGCACCACCAACACGCCGGAGTCCTCACCGGTCAGCCACGACTGCACGGCGGCCAGCGCGATGTGCGTACGCTCGTAGCTTGCCGTCACCGGATCGTCGTCGGTGGATGCGGATTCGAAGATCTGATAAGCCGGCGTGGCACCGCCGGAGGACGTCGCCGGCGTCCAGACGAGTTCGAACAACCGGTCTGGCCCCGAGCCGGAAAGCGCCGCCCGCAACCGCTGCTCGTTCACCGGTCGCGCCACCATGGCCGTCACCGAGAGCACGGGCAGTCCGAGGCCGTCGGCCAGTTCCACGGAGACCGCGGAGGTGCCTGCCGGGGCGATGCGCGCCCGCACCGCCGACGCGCCCGCGGCATGCAGCGTCACGCCTTGCCACGAGAACGGCAGCACCAGCTCGGCCGCCGGGTTGGCCAAAACCGCGGCGTGCAGAGCGGCGTCGAGCAGCGCGGGATGCATCCCGTACGCCGCCGAACCGCCCGCCGGCTCCGGCAGCGCCACCTCGGCGAACAGCTCCTGACCACGCGACCACAACGCGGTCAACCCGCGGAACGCCGGACCGTATCCGTAGCCGTGCTCGGCCAGCCGCTCGTAGCCGCCGGCCAGATCGACCGCGACGGCACCCGGCGGCGGCCACACGGACAGGTCCGCGGCCGGCTCGACGTTTCCGGAACGCAACGTTCCCTCGGCGTGACACACCCAGACCGAACCTGCGTCGACGTCGGCGTGGGAGTAGATCGAGACACTGCGCTGACCGGTCTCGGCCACGGCGGTACCCACGATCACCTGTATCGCAACGGATCTCGCGGCCGGGATCACCAGGGGCGACCGCAGTGTCAACTCGTCGACCACCGAACAGCCGACTTCGTCGCCGGCGCGGATTGCCAATTCCACGAAGCCGGTGCCCGGGAACACCACCATCCCGGAGACGGCATGATCGGCCAGCCAACCTTGCGCACTAGGGGACAGCCGGCCGGTCAGGACGACGCCACCGGAGTCGGGTAATTCCACCACCGCCCGCAACAGCGGATGCTCGCTGGAACCCAGGCCCAGACCGGAGGCGTCGGCACCCATGCCCTCGCCGGAAAGCCAGAACCGGCGCTTGTCGAAGGCATAGGTCGGCAACTCGACGAACCCTGCACCGTCGAGCACACCACGCCAGTGCACGGGCACCCCGGCGACGAAGGCGGTGGCGGCCGAGGACAGGAATCGCTGCAGCCCACCGTCTTCGCGGCCCAGGGTGGGAACAACGACGGGTTCGCTGTCGCCGGTGCGGCAGTCGTTGAGGGTGCCCTCGATGCCGGCGATCAGTGCCGGGTGTGGACTGGATTCGATGAACACCCGGTATCCGTGTTCGCCGGCACTGCGGACCGCCTCGTCGAGCCGCACGGTCTGGCGGATGTTGCGATACCAGTACTCGGCGTCCAAACCTGCGGTATCCAAACGACTTCCGGTCACCGTCGAGAAGAAGGCGATCCGCGAAGACGCCGGCTCGATGCCGGCCAGCACCTCGGTCAGTTCGCTACGGATCGCCTCGACCTCGGCCGAGTGCGATGCGTAGTCGACGTCGATCCGGCGAACGCGTAGCTCCCGCTCCACGCAGACCGCAGTGAGCTCGTCGAGAGCCGCCACTTCACCGGACACCACGACCGCCGACGGGCCGTTGACGGCGGCGATGTCAAGCCGATCGCCGTACGGCGCCATCAGCTCTCGCGCCTGCTCGACACCGCAGCCGATCGACAGCATGCCGCCAGGCCCGGCCAGCCCGGTCAGCAGTTTGCTGCGCAGCGTGACTACTTTGGCGGCATCGCGCAAGGACAGTGCTCCGGCGACATACGCCGCGGCGATCTCGCCCTGGGAGTGGCCGATGACGGCGTCCGGGCGCACGCCGACCGACCGCCACAGCTCGGCCAGCGACACCATCATCGCGAACAGCACGGGTTGCACGACGTCCACGCGCTCCAGCCCCGGAGCGCCGGGCGCACCACGAAGCACGTCGATCAGCGACCAGTCGACGAATTCGGCGAACGCCTCGGCGCACGCCTCGATCTGCTGGGCGAATATCGGTGCCGTGTCAAGCAATTCGAGAGCCATGCCGGCCCATTGGGAGCCCTGGCCGGGGAAGACGAAGACGTTCTTGCCGGTGGGCCGGGCGACACCACCGATGACATCACCGGGCGCGTCGTTGGCCAGGTCGGCCAATCCGGCCAGCAGCCTGTCGCGGTCGCCGCCCACGATGACGGCCCGGTGCTCGAACGAGGTGCGGCCCGCCAGAGACCAGGCGACATCGGCGATGTCCACTTCGTCATGCGCACCGAGGTATTCGGCCAATCGCGCCGCCTGTGCCGTCAACGCCCGGGCCGACTTGGCCGAGATCATCCACGGCACCGCCGGGCGGCGCGGGCCGGCCGCTCGGGGCGTTGGGGCCGGCGCCGATTCGATGATCACGTGCGCGTTGGTGCCGCTGATACCGAATGACGACACCGCCGCGCGGCGGGCACGGTCAGCCTCGGCCTTCCACGGCTGCGCCTGGGCCAACAACTCCACCGACCCCGCCGACCAATTCACGTGGGGGGACGGCATATCCACGTGCAGGGTCGCCGGCAACAATTCGTGGCGCATGGCCTGCACCATCTTGATCACGCCGGCGACGCCGGCGGCGGCCTGCGTGTGGCCCATGTTCGACTTGATCGACCCCAGCCAAAGCGGTTGTCTGCCAACTTCGGCGCGTCCCTGCCCGTAGGTCGCTAGCAGCGCCTGGGCTTCGATCGGGTCACCGAGCGTGGTGCCGGTGCCATGGCCCTCGACCACATCCACATCGGTGGTCGACAGGCCCGCGTTGGCCAGCGCCGCCCGCACCACCCGTTGCTGGGAGGGGCCGTTCGGGGCGGTTAAGCCGTTGGAGGCGCCGTCCTGGTTGACCGCCGTACCCCGAACGACGGCAAGCACCGGGTGCCCCAATCGCTGCGCATCCGACAGCCGTTCCACCACCAGCACGGCGCCGCCCTCAGACCAGCCCACTCCGTCGGCGGCGTTTGCGTACGCCTTGCACCGGCCGTCCGGAGCAAGGCCCCGATGCCGGCTGAACTCGACGAACACCGTGGGGGTGGCGTTGACGGTCGCACCGCCGGCCAGCGCCAGGTCGCACTCTCCCGACCGCAGCGACTGCACCGCCATGTGCAGCGCGACCAGCGACGACGAGCACGCGGTATCAACCGACACAGCGGGACCTTCCAGTCCCAGGACATACGACACCCGTCCGGAGGCGACGCTGGAGGTCATACCGGTAAGCCGGTAGCCCTCGATCTCCTCAGCAAACATCCCGTAGCCCTGCGCGATGATCCCGGCAAACACGCCGGTGGCACTTCCCCGCAGCCCGCCCGGATCGATTCCGGCACGCTCCAGCGCTTCCCACGACAGCTCGAGCAGCATCCGGTGCTGGGGGTCCATCGCCAGTGCTTCGCTGGGCGCAATGCCGAAGAAGGCGGCGTCGAAGTCGGCAACGCCGTCCACAAAGCCGCCCGTGTTTGCGTACGTTTTGTGTTGCGCGTCCGGGTCGGGATCGAACAGATCGCCCACGTCCCACCCGCGATCGGTGGGGAACTCCGCGATCACGTCGCGGCCGTCGGCAACCATCTGCCACAGGCTGTCCGGAGAGTCGACGCCACCCGGGAACCGGCACGACATGCCGACGATGGCGATCGGTTCGCTGGTGCGCTCGAGCAGCGCACGGTTGGTCTTCTTCAGGCGTTCGACCTGGACCAGCGCTTTCCGCAATGCCTCAGTCGCATGCTGGAGCTGATCACTCATTACAAACCCCTCGCCTAATTCGGTCGTCTCTGACCCGCCGGATGCGGCTCTCGCCGAGTCATGAAAATTGCTGCGCGAAGCGACCGCCCGGTGCAGCGTTTCGACCCAAGAATCTCGCTGGTGAGTATCGCCAACTCCGGCCGGATTTCAAAAACGTTGGATACTCCCAGCTACCGGTGGGACGGTTAGGCACCCGAGAGCCTGCGCCGTCCGGGACGGGCCGAAGGCACCCCGCGCGCCCCGTGACTCCCTTGTACACCTGGCCCGCCCTCCATGGCGCGACTGTACCGGTCCCGGCGGTGTGGGCGCGCCGGGCGCGGGTCAAACACCCACGCGACGCCAGCCGTCGGCGGCCCTCGCCGCGCGCAGCAGCTGGTCACACAGTTCCCGCAGCTCGGTGGCCGCCGCGCCTTCATCCAAGGCGGTGACGACGTCCTCGGCGGCACATCGGACCTGATAGACGCGGTCGGACAGGTCGGCGGCCTCCTCGGCTGACAACACCACCGCGTCGGCGGGCAGGGCGGCCACGTCGCCCCTGGAAATCATCGCCCGCTGTTCGTAGGCCCGCTGCCGGCATGACTGCCGGCAGTACTGGCGGCGACGGCCCATTCCAACATCGGTCACGTCACGACCGCACCAGCGGCACGGCTGGGGCCGGATCCGACGACTCACGCCTGCCGACTTTAGTCGGATAGCGGCCGCGATCCCGGTATCATGGACAATCGCGTCGCACACAGAGATGCCCGACCGGGAACTAGTGCAGGCGGTCTTAACGTTTGCTTAGACAGATGCGAAATACGGGGCAGCAACAGCTCGCCGGAACCTAAGGAGCAGTACCAATGGCTGATCGTGTTCTACGAGGCAGTCGCCTCGGAGCCGTGAGCTATGAGACCGACCGCAACCATGACCTGGCACCGCGCCAAATCGCCCGGTACCGCACCGAGAACGGCGAGGAATTCGAGGTCCCGTTCGCGGACGACGCCGAGATCCCCGGTACCTGGCTGTGTCGCAACGGCATGGAAGGCACCCTGATCGAGGGTGACCTGCCCGAGCCGAAGAAGGTCAAGCCGCCGCGTACGCACTGGGACATGCTGCTGGAGCGCCGCTCGGTCGAGGAGCTGGAAGAGCTGCTCAAGGAGCGTCTGGAACTGATCCGGTCCCGCCGCCGCAGCTGACGACGCCAACCGCGGCTCGGCGGGGGATTGCCCGTCGCTTACCGGTGAGTGCTTTTCGACCGGGTCCGGTTGCGCCTGCCCTCGATTCCCCACTGGGCGACCTTGACCAGGGCCTCGCGAATGTTGGAGCCGCTCATCTTCGACACCCCGATCTCTCGCTCGGTGAAGGTGATCGGCACCTCGGCGACCACGAATCCGGTGTTCACCGTGCGCCACGTCATCTCGATCTGGAAGCAGTATCCCTTGGAGTCGACGCTGGCCAGCTCGATGGTCTCCAACACTTCGCGACGATAGGCGCGATAGCCGGCGGTGATGTCGTGCACCGCGACACCGAGAGCCAACCGCGAGTACGTGTTGGCGGTCCACGACAGGGCCCACCGGCGCCACGGCCAGTTCCGTACGGTGCCGCCGTGGACGTAGCGGGAGCCGATCGCAAGGTCCGCCCCGGCATCGACAGCCTCCAACAGCCGGTGGAGCTGCTCGGGCGCGTGGCTGCCGTCGGCATCCATTTCGACCAGGACCGCATAGCAGCGGCTCAGTCCCCAGGCGAAACCTTCCAGATAGGCCGCACCCAGGCCGTTCTTGACGGTCCGGTGCAGCACGTGAGTGCGATCGGGATCGGCCGCGGCCAACTCGTCCGCAAGCCGGCCGGTGCCGTCGGGACTGTTGTCGTCGACGATGAGGAGGTGAACGTCCGGGCAGGCGTCCGTGACGCGCCGGTGGATCAGGGGTAGGTTCTCCCGCTCGTTGTAGGTGGGGATGATCACCAGGACGCGCGGGCTGGGACCGTTACCCCCAACGTGGGGCACAGGCTGGCCGGTGGTCATGTAGCTCCTTCATTTCGCCCGATAAACGTTCGTTCGCCTTCGTCGGACGGCTTGTCGTCAGCAGGTTCAACGAGTGCCGTCTCTGATTCGTTCGCAGCTTCCACGTCGTCCGTTTCAGCTGACGGCGTATCGGAATCATCGAGTTCGTCCGCCGGCCCCGACCCCGTCCGCAACCGAGGGCGCCTCGGACGTGGGAACCAGCCGGAGAAAGAACTATTGTGCCGTATCGCGAAGACGATCACCGCGCCAGCCGCCCCGACCAGGACCCACTGCAGGATGGGCGCCCAGCGGGTGGCCGGCGTCAGCCCGGTTTTGAGGCGTACCTGGGTGTCGATGTAGTCGGGAACGAAGAAGTCGGTGCGCTTCAGCTCGGCGCCGTCCGGCGCGATCACGGCGCTGATCCCGGTGGTGCCGGCCACCAGCACGTAGCGGTCGTGCTCGACGGCGCGCACCTTGGCGAAAGCCAGCTGTTGCTCGCTCATCGTTCTGGTGAAGGTGGCGTTGTTGCTGGGCACGGTCAGTATCTGCGCGCCGTTGAGCACGGACTTGCGCGGCGCGCGATCGAAGACCACTTCCCAGCAGGTGGCAACCCCGACCGGCACGCCGGCCATGCGTACCACCCCGCTACCGGGAACCGGGACGAAGTAGCCGGCGCGGTCGGCGTACCCGGAGAGATGCCGAAACAGCCACCGCATCGGCAGGTACTCGCCGAACGGCTGGACGATGGCCTTGTCGTGCCGGTCGGCGGGCCCGCGCCCGGGATTCCAGACGATCATGGTGTTGGTGTATTCCGGGTTGTCCTCCATGCGACCCGGCACCATGAGCAGCGTCCCGACGAGAATCGGCGCGCCGATCGCGTCGGCGGCCTTGGAGATCTCCTGGCCGGCGTCGGCGTTGGCGAACGGGTCGATGTCCGAGGAGTTCTCCGGCCAGATGACGAACCGGGGCTGCGGAGCCAGGCCGGAGCGGACGTCTTCGGCCAGTCGCAGCGTCTGGCTGACGTGATTGTCCAGCACCGCGCGGCGCTGTGCGTTGAAATCGAGGCCGAGACGGGGAACGTTGCCCTGGACTACCGCAACGGTGACGGGCGGCTCGCCGCCCGAACCGGCCCCCGCGTGCCGCACCTGGGGCCAGACTAGGACGGCGGCCAGCAACACCAGGCAGATGGCGATGCCGGGCAAGAACACGGCCGGCGGTTTGGCTGCCCGTTCGGTTGCACCGGTTCGGAACCACTTCTCGATCTCCAGCGCGATCGCCGCCACGCCGGCTCCCACCAGTACCACCGACGACGACAGCAGCGGCACGCCGCCGAGCTGCGCCAACGGCAGCAGCGGGCCCGCGGTTTGACCGAAGGCCACCGATCCCCAGGGGAATCCGCCGAACGGAAAGATCGACTTGAACCACTCCTGGGCGCCCCAGAGCACAGCGAACCAGATCGGCCATCCGGGCACCCGCCGCACCACCACGGCACACAGCCCGAACACGCCCGGGAAACACGCGGACCCCGTCGCCAGTACCAGCCAGGGCATATCTCCCACCAGCGTGCTGATCCAGGGCAACAACGGCACGTAGAACGCGGCACCGAACACGAACCCGTAGCCCAGCCCACCGGCCGGTGTGGTCGAAGGATGCATCAGCACCCAGGTCAGCAGCGCGATTGCGACGACGGCGGCCCACCACCAGTTCAGCGGCGGGAAGCTGGTGTACATCAGGGCGCCGCCGACCAGGCTGAGGCTGAGCCGTGCCAGCCGCGGTCGCAGCAGGGCGGGGGTCCGCGTGAGGCCTCGACGGAGCCGCCGGCCCAGCCGGACAAGCGCACCCGGTCGATTAATCGGCAACTCTTCGTTGTCTGTCGCCGGCGAATCGCTCGAGGTTTGCTGTGAGCCGGTTTCAGCTGATTTTGTCGGCTCCGGGTGCGCGGGGTCGCTCTCGCTAGCCATAGATGACCGCACCCCGGTGCACGGTACGGCGGCACTGCGGCAACGCGGCGTCATCGTCGAGCCGTGGCAGCGCCGGAACCCGGGAACGGGGGTCGGTCGACCAGCGCTGAACGGCATCGCGAGGTGCGCTGACGTCGAGCGCACCGGCGTCCCACACCGCGTAAGAGGCGGGCGCACCGGGAACCAGGGTGCCGGAGCTACCGTCGCGGACGCCGCCGGCCCGCCAGCCTCCGCGCGTTGCGGCAGCGAACGCGGCCCGCGCCGACACCCCGCTGCCAGGTGTGCGGTGCTCGATCGCGGCGCGCACCGTGGCCCACGGCTGGAAGTCGGTCACCGGCGCGTCAGAACCAAAGGCGAGGGGCACGCCTTGGGATGCTAACAGCGCAAGAGGGTTGAGCCGGCCACCTCGGTTCGGCCCCAGTCGCTGCGCGTACATCCCGTCGTCACCGCCCCACCGGGCGTCGAAATTGGGCTGCACACTGCCGATGACACCCCATGTTCCCAGCTTGGCGGCCTGTTCTGCCGTGACCATCTCCAGGTGCTCCAACCGGTGGCCACAGCGTGCGACGGCAGTCACACCGAGCTGGTCCACAACCCGTTCCAGGGCATCGACCACCGCCGACACCGCGGCATCGCCGATGACGTGGAATCCGGCGGTCACCTCGGCCTCGGTGCACGCCCGGAGGTGCGCTTCGATGACGGCGGGGTCGAGATGGCGGGTGCCGGTACAGCCGGGCGCATCGGCATACGGCTCGCGCAGCCAGGCGGTGCGCGATCCCAACGCGCCGTCGACGAACAGGTCACCGGCCAGGCCGCGAGCACCGGTCTGCGCAATCAGGTCACGCGCCTGCTCCGCTGTGGTCACCGCCTCGCCCCAGTACCCGATCACCTCGACGCCGTGGTCGAGGGTGCGCAGCGCCAACCAGTCGTCGAGCCCGCCGATCTGCGGTCCGGCACACTCGTGCACCGCAACGATGCCCGACGCGGCCAGCGCCCGCAGCGCCGCAACGCGCGCCTCGGCGAGTTGATCCTCGGTCAGCAGACCGCGGGCCACCGCGCGCACCCGGTGGTGCGCGTCGCCGGTCAGCGGCCGCTCGGCGGCGTACCCCGCCGCCTGGGCAAGATCGGGTACCAGCCGTCGCAAGCCGGAGGAGGCCAGCGCGGAGTGCACGTCGACTCGGGCCAGGTAGGCCGGCCGGTCGCCCAGGACGCGGTCCAGGTCCCCGGTCCCGGGCGGGGCGTTCTCGGGCCACGTGGACTCGTCCCAACCGTGTCCCCACAGAGGCCGGTGCGGGTGAGCCGCCGCGTAGTCGGCGACCATCTGCAAGAACTGCGCCCGCGAACCGGCCGCTCGCAGATCCAGCCCGCTGAGGGCCAAGCCGGTGGCGCTCAGATGGATGTGGCTGTCGACGAATCCCGGTGCCACGAAGGCACCGTCGAGATCCTGCACATCGGCGTCCGGGAATTGGCTGCGACCCACCTCATCGCTGCCCAGCCAGGCGATGACGTCACCGCGCACCGCCATGGCCGTGGCGTCGGGATGGCTGGGACTGTGTACCCGGCCGTTGACGACCAAAGTGATAGGAGTCACGGCAAAACCCTAGATGGCGGGTAAGCAAGCGGAACCGTTTATGCGGGCGGCTCGTATGGGATGGGGGCGCGGGTCAGAGTCGGTGGGTCGCCATCGATGACGTCGATGACCTCGCCGTCGATGTAGTCGCGGCGTTCGCGCGGGCGGCGATCGGCCAGGCCGGCGGATTGCGCGCCAGCCAGGGGGACGCGTCGGAGGAATCCGCGGACCGCGACGGCGGTGAGGCCGGGACGGGCGGCGGCGCGGATCGGCGGCACCAACAGCAACAGACCCAGCACGGTGGTGGCCACACCGGGAATCACGACCAGTCCGGTGGCCAGCGCGGTCAGCGCGCCGTCGCTCAGCGCGTTGCGCGGTTCCTGCATGCCGGATCTCAGCTGCATGAATTGCCTGGTGAGCTGCAGCCCACCCATCGGGGCACCCAGGCCCAGTCCCAGGACAAGAGTGCCCAGCAGGACCACTCCTGTCCAGCCGACGCCGATAGCCGCCGCCAGCCCGACCGTCACCATGAGCTCGACGACGGCGTAGATGAGAAACAGCCGTCCAACCATGTGAGGCCAACGTACGCACCGCACGCCGGAGTTCCGCGAACGGTGTCACCTCGGCTGCAGTTAGATGACGCTATGACGACGATTGAGATCGACACCCCCGCGGGACGGATCGATGCGCTGCTGAATATGCCGTCCGGACAGGGCCCTTGGCCCGGTGTGGTGATAGTGCACGACGCGATCGGCTACGCCCCGGACAACCAGGCTGTGTCCGAGCGCGTCGCCCGAGCGGGCTACGTGGCGCTTACCCCGAACCTGTATGCGCGGGGCGGCCGGGCCCGGTGCATCACCCGCGTGATGCGCGACGTGCTCACCAAACACGGGCCCGCCATCGATGACGTGTTGGCGGCCCGGGAGCATCTGCTGGGGATGCCCGAGTGTTCGGGGCGGGTCGGCATCGCCGGCTTCTGCATGGGCGGACAGTTCGCACTGGTGCTGTCGCCCAAGGGGTTTGGGGCCTCCGCCCCGTTCTACGGCACCCCGCTGCCGCGCAAGCTCAGTGAGACGTTGGACGGTGCGTGCCCGATCGTGGCCAGCTTCGGCAATCGTGACCCGCTGGGGATCGGCGCGGCCAACCGACTGCGCAAGGTGACCACGGCCAAGAACATCACCGCCGATATCAAGTCCTATCCGGGTGCCGGGCACAGCTTCGCCAACCAGCTTCCCCGCCAGCCGCTGTTACGCGTAACCGGGTTCGGCTATGACGAGGCCGCCACCGAGGACGCCTGGCGCCGGGTGTTCGCGTTCTTCGGCGAGCACCTGAAATGAATCAGGCCACGCGGAGCTCGAGTCCGACGTTGTTCTCCATGCCGCCGCGCAGCCTGCTGAACAGGTTGAAGACCTTGCCGATAACGCCGTAGCGCTTGCCGATCGCGTCGTAGACAACCTTCGTCTGCGATTGGTCGAGGATGGCCGCGGTGCCGTCGACGGGATCGCTTTTCGGGCGACCGCGCATGTCGCAGATAGCCAGTTGTACGCGCGGCGTGTTGCGGATCCGCTTGACCTTCCACGACTTTCCCTCGGTGATGACCAGGAGGCGGTCATCGTCGACCGCGGCCCAGACGGGGACCGGCTTGGGCCGCCCGTCTTTGGTGAACGTGGTGAGCAGGATGTATT
Organism: Mycobacterium sp. NGS49; assembly: GCF_059812565.1. Lineage (NCBI taxonomy): Bacteria > Bacillati > Actinomycetota > Actinomycetes > Mycobacteriales > Mycobacteriaceae > Mycobacterium > Mycobacterium sp. NGS49. Next base: position 113,668 of record NZ_JCALCX010000011.1, read on the forward strand.
TCGCGTTGGCCAGGTCGGCGAAGGTGGGGGTCACGATGCCAACCTACCCGGCCTTGAGGTGCCGAGCAGTCGCAAAATCGCACTCCGGAGGCCGTCAGCAGGTGATTTTGCGACTGCTCGCGGCGCCGGGATGCCAGCCGTTGGGGGCACAATCGCAGGGTGACGAAGGAGTCTCCAAATGGATCTGGGGTTTGCGGGATCGACCGCGGTGGTCACGGGCGGCAGTAAGGGCATGGGTCTGGCTATTGCCGAGACGCTGGCGGCCGAGGGGCCAGCGTGGCCGTGATGGCCCGCGGTCAGCAGGCGTTGGATGCTGCCGTGGGTTTGCTGCGCTCGGCGGGTGCGCCGGACGCCGTGGGGATCAGTGTGGACATGGCCGATGCCGCGTCAATCGCCGCCGGCTTCGACCAGATTGCCGACCGCTGGCGCCAACTCAACTGCGTGGTGCACACCATCGGACCCGGCGACGGCTATTTCGAGCAGATGGACGACGCGGATTGGGACGCGGCGTTCGCACTCGGGACGATGTCGGCGGTGCGATCGATCCGCGCCGCTCTGCCGTTGCTGCGGTCTGCGGACTGGGCCCGCATCGTCACCCTGGCAGCGCACTCCATTCAGCGGCAGAGTCCGCGCCTGGTGGCCTACACCGCATCCAAGGCTGCGCTGGCCAGTATCACCAAGAATTTGTCCAAAAGCCTTGCCAGGGAAGGCATTCTGGTCAACTGCGTGTGCCCCGGAACGATCGTGACGGCCAGCTTCACGGACAACCTCAAGGACATCCTGGCCGCCGACGGTCTGGACGCCACCAACCCGTGGGACGTGATGGCCTGGATCGACAAGAACTTTCACCACCCGTGCGACCTCGGTCGTGCGGGGCTGCCCGAGGAGATCGCCTCGATCACCGCGTATCTGGCGTCTCGGCGCAACGGGTATGTCACGGGTGCGACGGTGAACGTCGACGGCGGCTCCGATTTCGTGTGAGGCGTCCCGCTTGCGCGCCCCGCACCCCATGCGCGCCCACGCCCCATCGCGGGAGAGATCAGCCCTCGAGGTCGCCTTCGGTTTCCAGCAACACTTGGCGCAACCCGTCGAGCGTGTCGGGCTGCGGCTCGGCCCACATGCCGCGGCCGGCGGCCTCCAGCAACCGCTCCGCCATGCCGTGCAGTGCCCACGGGTTGGACTCGTTCATGAACTTGCGGTTCTCCGGGTCCAACACGTAGCGCTCACTGAGTTGCTCGTACATCCAGTCCGCCATCACCCCGGCGGTCGCGTCGTAGCCGAACAGATAGTCCACGGTCGCGGCCATTTCGAAAGCGCCTTTGTAGCCGTGCCTGCGCATCGCGGACATCCAGCGGGGATTGACCACCCGGGCCCGGAATACGCGGGTGGTCTCCTCCGACAGCGTCCGGGTGCGGATGGCGTCGGGGCGGGTGTTGTCGCCGATGTAGGCCGCCGGCGCCTGGCCGGTGAGCGCGCGCACGGTGGCGACCATGCCGCCGTGGTACTGGAAGTAGTCGTCGGAATCGGCGATGTCGTGTTCGCGGGTGTCGGTGTTCTTGGCGGCCACGGCGATTCGCCGGTATTGCCGGTTCATGTCGTCGACTGCTTCGCGACCGTCCAGGTTTCGGCCGTAGGCGAATCCGCCCCAGGCGGTGTACACCTGCGCAAGATCGGCGTCGTCGCGCCAGTTGCGGCTGTCGATCAGCTGCAGCAGCCCGGCACCGTAGGTACCCGGTTTCGATCCAAAAATCCTTGTGGTGGAACGCCTCTGGTCGCCGTGCTGGGCGAAGTCGGCCCGGGAGTGGGAACGGACGTAATTGTCCTCGTCCGACTCGTCGAGCCCGGCGACCAACTGGACCGCGTCGTCGAGCATGGTGACGACATGCGGGAAGGCGTCGCGGAAGAACCCGGAGATCCGCACAGTGACGTCGATGCGGGGCCGGTCCAATTCGGACAACGGGATGGCAGCCAGATCGACGACACGACGCGACGCGTCATCCCAGACCGGCCGAACGCCCAGCAGCGCTAGGACTTCGGCGATGTCGTCACCGGCGGTGCGCATCGCCGAGGTGCCCCACACCGACAGGCCGACCGACTGCGGCCACCTGCCATGGTCGGCGCGGTAGCGCTCAAGTAACGAATCCGCGAGTGCCACACCGGCTTCCCACGCCAGCCGGGACGGCACCGCCTTTGGGTCGACGGAGTAGAAGTTGCGTCCCGTGGGCAACACGTTGACCAGGCCGCGCAACGGTGATCCCGACGGCCCCGACGGGATGAACCGGCCGTCCAGCGCCCGCAGCACCTGCTCGATCTCCGATGCCGTACCAGCCAGCCGCGGCACCACCTCGGTTGCCGCGAAGCGCAGCACCGCCGCGACGTCGGCGTTGTCGGTGAGTCGGTCCGCTGCCTGCGGGTCCCAGCCGGACTCCTGCATAGCCGCTACCAGACCGCGCGCCGCGGACTCGGCTTGGTCGACGGATACGCGTTCGTCGGTGCCGTCCTCGGCCAGGCCCAGCGCTTGCCGCAAACCCGGGAGCGCATGCGTGCCACCGAACAGCTGACGGGCCCGCAGAATGGCCAGCACCAAGTCGACTTCGCCTTCGCCCGTTGGCTTTTGGCCCAAGATGTGCAAACCATCACGGATCTGGACATCCTTGATCTCGCACAGCCAACCGTCGACATGCAGCAGCATGTCGTCGAAGGTGTCTTCTTCCGGCCTTTCGGTGAGCCCCAGGTCGTGGTCCATTTTGGCCGCCCGGATCAAGGTCCAGATCTGTTGGCGGATGGCGGGCAGCTTGGCGGGGTCCAGTGCGGCGACGTTGGCGTGCTCGTCGAGCAGCTGCTCCAGCCGCGCGATGTCGCCATAGGTTTCGGCGCGGGCCATCGGCGGGATGAGATGGTCGACGAGCACCGCGTGTGCGCGGCGTTTGGCCTGTGTCCCCTCGCCCGGGTCGTTGACCAGGAATGGGTAGATTAGCGGGAGGTTGCCCAGTGCCGCGTCGGACCCACAGGCCGCGGACATGCCCAGTGTCTTTCCAGGCAGCCATTCGAGATTGCCGTGCTTGCCCAGGTGCACGATGGCATGCGACCCGAATCCGGCCGGACAGTCTTGAGAAAGCCAGTGGTAGGCGGCCAGATAGTGGTGGCTGGGCGGCAGATCGGGGTCGTGGTAGATGGCGACGGGGTTCTCGCCGAATCCGCGCGGCGGCTGGACCATGAGCACCAGGTTGTCCGATTGCATTGCGGCGATGACGATTTCACCGTCAGGATCAGTGCTGCGGTCGACGAACAGATCCCCGGGTGGCGGACCCCAGTGCTGGGTCACCGCGTCGGTCAGTTCGTTCGGCAGGGTGGCGAACCACTGTCGATAATCGGCGGCCGACACCCGGATCGGGTTGCCGGCCAACTGCTCTGAGGTGAGCCAGTCCGGATCTTGCCCGCCACGCTCGATCAAGGCGTGGATCAGCGCGTCACCGTCTTGCGCCGCCACACCGGGCAGGTCGCCCACCCGATAACCGGCGTCGCGCATGGCCTGCACCAACGCCACCGCGCTGGCGGGTGTGTCCAGGCCGACGGCGTTCCCGATCCGGGCATGCTTGGTGGGGTAGGCAGAGAACACCAGGGCCACCCGCTTGTCGGCGGGGCGGACCCGGCGTAACAACGCATGCCGCACCGCCAGTCCGGCCACCCGGTCGCAGCGCTCCGGGTCGGCGACATAGGAGATCAACCCGTCCTCGTCAATCTCCTTGAACGAGAACGGAACGGTGATGATGCGGCCGTCGAATTCCGGTACCGCGACCTGGGTGGCGACGTCAAGGGGGCTCAGACCGTCGTGATTGTCACTCCACTGCACCCGCGAGCTGGTCAGGCAGAGTCCCTGCAGAATCGGAATATCCAGCGCAGCAAGGTGTTCGACGTTCCAGCTGTCGTCATCTCCCCCGGCTGACGCCGCGGCGGGCTTGACTCCCCCGGCGGCCAGCACGGTGACCACCATGGCATCGGCGGCACCGAGAGTGTCGAGCAATTCGGGTTCGGCGGTACGCAGCGACGCGCAGTACACGGGCAGCGCGCGCCCGCCGGCTCGTTCGATCGCCCGACACAGCGCCTCCACGTAGGCGGTGTTGCCGGCCAGCTGCTGGGCACGGTAGAACAGCACGGCGATCGTCGGACCTTCGCTGTCGACAGCCGGTCGATCCAGCACACCCCAGGTCGGGGTCGCCACCGGGGGCGTGAAACCGAACCCGGTCATCAGCACGGTGTCGGACAGGAACGCGTGCAACTGGCGGATGTTGTCGACGCCCCCGTGCGCCAGGTAGATGTGCGTCTGCACCGCGATGCCCGCCGCGACCGTGGAGCGACCGGTCAAGTCGGCGTCGGGAGCCTGCTCACCGCTGACCAGTACGGTCGGCACCCCGCTGGCCAGCACCGTGTCGATGCCGTCCTCCCACGCCCGGTACCCCCCGAGGATCCGAACTACCACGACCGCCGCCTCGGCCAGCAGTTCGGGCAGTTCGACTTCGGACAGCCGCGCCGGGTTGGCCCACCGGTAGTTCTTCCCGCTGGAACGGGCACTGATCAGGTCGGTGTCGGACGTCGACAGCAACAGGACGGTCGGCTCAGCCACTCATTATTCGTACAGCAGTGACGTGAACCCGCCGAATCGGCACGTAGGGTCTCGGTATGAGCAGGGGTTTCGTCGTCACCTTCGCGGTCGGGTTGATCATCGCGCTATTCGGTCTGATCTGGGCCCTGCAGGGATTCGGAGTGCTCGGCGGCAGCCCGATGAGTAACACGACCACCTGGTCCGTCGTCGGTCCGATCACCGCATTGATCGGCGTCGCTATCGCGGTATTCAGCTGGCGGAAAATGTCTTCAAAGTAGGACTTACTTCTGCGTCACATAAAAGCTCACGCTGTGCCAGCCGGTGGCGCCGTCGGGAACGGGATCAGCGCGCTGCTCCGTTTGCACAGCTCCGGTGTTGTCGATGGCCCGCACGGTAATGGTCTGCTTCCCGGTGCTTTTCGCCTGCCACGTAAAGCTCCACAACCGCCAGGTCTCGTTGGAGTAGCTCGCGCCCAGTTCAGCTGGCTGCCACTGCCCGTCGCCGAGGCGCACCTCGACGGCCCGTACACCACGATTCTGTGCCCACGCGACCCCGCCGAACACCACCGTCCCAATCGGCACCTGCTGACCGCTTTTCGGCACATCGACCCGGGACTCGGTCTTGACGGGCGCCTGCGCGGCCCAGCCCTGCCGTGTCCAGTAAGCCTTTGCTCTGTCGAACCGGGTCAGCTCCAGATCGACGACCCACTTGGTGGCCGACACGTAGCCGTAAAGTCCCGGCACCACCAGGCGGGCCGGGTAGCCGTGTTCGACCGGCAGGGGCTGACCGTTGAGGCTGACAGCCAGCAGCGCGTCGCGGCCATCGGTGAGGGCCTGCACCGGGGTGCCGGCGGTGAAGCCGTCGATGGAAGTAGAGAGCACCATGTCGGCGTCTTTGTGCACCCCGGCTGCCGCCAGCAGATCGGCCACCCGGTATCCCGTCCAAATGCCCGTTGAAATGAGTTTCCCACCAACGGGATTCGATACGCAGGTCAGCGTCGCCACCGTTTCGACGATGTCGAAACGGGCGAGGTCGGCAAAGCTGTAGGTGGTTTCGCGGTCCACCATTCCATGGATGCGCAGCCGCCAGTCGCGGTGGCTGAGTTGAGGAACACTGAGTGCGGTGTCGATCCGGTAGAAGTCGGTGCTGGGCGTGATGAAGCTCGGAAGCGCAACGCCGTTGGGTTGCACCTCCGCCGGTATCGGTGCTGCCGATGATCGTGGCGGGGGCAGGACGAAGGTTTTGCGATCGGCTGCAACCGAATGTGTCAAGCGCGCGATGACGGCACCCGCCACGCCACTGACGACTCCGAATCCGAGCACGCCCAGAACGAGCAGCCTGCGCCTGCCGGCATCCGTCTGATCGCCGGTGCCGTCCTCATCCTCCGAGTCCAGCCGGATACGACTGTCAAGGATGCGCAAAGTCAGTACACCGCAGACGGTGCCGACGATGGTAGGGATCGTGTCGAGTGCTGTCGCCCCTTGCCGCGACAACACGGCAACGCATCCGAGGACACCCGCCGCGGCGATCACAGCGCTGCCGAGCGGTCGACGCCGAGTCTCGAGGGTGCCGGCGATCGCTGCCAAGGTCGCGATCACCACGAGCACGACGACGGCGAGGAAGAGCTTGTCCAGCGTGCCGAGGGTCTGGATCGCCCACTCTTTGAGCGGCCCCGGTGTCAGGTCGACGACCGCCGAGCCGACGGCGGTGCGCGCATCGGCTCGCCCATCGAACGGGATCCCGACCAACTGAGCCACCCCGAGGGCGACGGCCGCGGCAGCGACGCCTACAAGCATCCTCTCATTGGACGGGGCGGCAACCATCGCACAACTTTAACCATGTTTGACACTCGGCACGTAAGCCCTTGTCGCACAATCGAACAACGACAGGTCTCGCCGCATCCGGCGCACTTGCTCGACCCCGGAGAGTATTTTGCTTTCAACCCGCAGACATCGCGCCGGACCCGGCGTAATCTCGACATTCATTCGAGTCACCGAGACGTCAATTGCGACGCGGCAGGAGGACAGCGATGTCGAATCTGTGGGCAATCCCCGAGCTCCTCACTTCAACGGCAACGGATCTATCCGGTATCGGCTCGGCCCTGATCACTGCCAACACGGCGACGGTCGCGCCCACCGCTGAACTGGTGCCGGCAGCTGCTGACGAAATCTCCGCCGCGATCACGTCGGTGTTCACTGGCCACGCCCGGGTCTACCAAGCGCTGAGCCGCCAGGCAGCGGCGTTCCATGACCAGTTCGTCCAGGCATTGAGCGCCGCGGCCGGGTCGTACGCGACCGCCGAGGCGGCCAACGCCGCACCGCTGCAGACGATGATCGACAACCTGCTGGGTGTGGTCAATGCGCCCACCAATGCCCTGTTGGGACGTCCGTTGATCGGCAACGGCGCGGACGGGACGGCAGCCAGCCCCAACGGCGGCGCCGGTGGGTTGTTGTTCGGCAATGGCGGCAACGGATTTTCAGCGGCCACACCCGGGGTGGCCGGTGGCGCCGGCGGGGCCGCGGGGTTGATCGGCAATGGCGGCGCCGGCGGGGCAGGTGGTGCGGGCGCACCCGGCGGGGCAGGTGGCCAGGGCGGGTACTTGTACGGCGACGGCGGCGGTGGGGGTGCCGGGGGCGCCGCCGCGCCGGCGACGACCTCGAGCACCAAGGGTGTCAACGGCGGCGCCGGAGGCATGGGTGGCGCCGCCGGTTGGTGGGGCGCCGGTGGAGCCGGCGGGCAAGGCGGCAGCGGCGCAACCTACAGTCAATCGCTCCCGATAAGTTCACTTCGCTTGTCCAGCCTCGCTCTCGACGGCGGCAACGGCGGCGACGGCGGGCGCGGCGGATGGCTGTCCGGTCCGGGCGGAGCCGCTGGGCTGGGCGGCGCCGGCAGCCCGGGCATCGCGGCGCTCACCATCCCCAGCTCGGGTGTTGCTGCCACCTACACCGTCGCCGTCACCAACGACGTCACCGGAACGGCGGCCATCATCCAACTCCTCGCCCCGGCCGGCATGGCTGTAACCGTCAACCCGGCAACAGCGAGTTTAGGCCCGGGCACTACCGTCACAGCGACCGTCTCCGTCCCCACTGGCCTCAAAGGCGGCTTGTTGACTGCGATATCCAGCGTCACGGGGCAAGCCGGCCAGGCCGGCAACGCCGGCGTTGGCGGGTTGCTGTAGGGCAGCACCCCGCGCTGGGTAGCGTGAAGCGATGACATCCTCGGTTGCCGGAAAAGTCGTCGCCATCACCGGGGGCGCTCGCGGAATCGGCCTGGCCATCGCGACCGCCCTGCACCGTTCGGGCGCCAACGTCGCCATCGGTGACATCGACGAAGGCGCCGCCAGAGACGCGGGCGACCGGCTCGGGCTACAACTGGCCCTGCGACTCGACGTCACCGACCGGCCGTCGTTCACCGAGTTCCTCGACACAGTGGAAACCCAACTCGGGCCGCTTGACGTCGTCGTGAACAACGCGGGCCTGATCACGGTGGGCAGCGCGGTCGAGGAAGCCGATGACGCGACCCGGCGCCTGTTCGACGTCAACGTCCACGGCGTCATCCTCGGTACCAAACTGGCCGCGCAACGGATGCTGCCCCGGCGCCGCGGCCATGTCATCAACATCGGGTCGCTGGGCAGCGTGCTACCTACCCAGGGCATCGCAACCTATTGCGCGACAAAGCATGCCGTCCTCGGGTACACCGACGCGGTCCGGATGGAGAACCGGGGCAGCGGCGTGCACTTCACCGTGATCATGCCGACGCTGACCAATACCGACATGGTCGCCGGTGTCGGGCATGCCAAGGGTTTCAAGAACGCCGAGCCGGAAGACGTCGCGCGGGCGGTCGTCGAGGTGATCGGGAAGCCCAGCCCCAGGGTGGCCATCCCCCGTTCGCTGGGGGCGACGCTGTGGGCTCAGCGCCTCCTGCCGATGGGTCTGGCTGAGGCGCTCGGCCGGGCACTGGGGACCGGACGCGTCTTCACCACCGACCTGCAACGTGAGCAGCACGACGTCTACTCGCGCCGGACCGGGCTCTCGTGAGCCAGAACACGCGCATCACCCCGGGCCCGCAGTCGTCGTTGTGGCGCCGCGCGGGCGGGATGCGCGAGCTGGATGGCCGTCCCCGCCTCGTGTAGTCGAGTTCAGGCTGTCCGCACGTCGAAGTCGGCGGGCTCGGGTTGACGCAGCAATTCGTGGTGAGTCTTCGGCGTCCACGGGAACAGTTCCGGCAAGCCGTCCTTCCCCAGGTACCAGCTGCTGCAGCCACTGACCCAGATTGTCTGCGGCATAGCGGCTTTCATGTCCTCGTTATACTGCTTGGTGGCCGCTTCGGTGGGTGCGGCGGCAACGACCCGGCCGGCGCGCAGCTGCTCGATCCACCACATCACGTAGTCGGCCTGATCCTCGGCAATCGGCACCAATGACTGATTGCCGATCGGCGAATGCGGGCCGACCATCATGAACAGGTTGGGGAACCCCGGCGCCGCGACGGAACGATAGGCGATCGGGCCATCGGCCCACACCTCGTCCAGAGTGAGGCCCCCTTCACCGATGATCTCCATCGGTCGTACGTATGCGCGGGCGTCGAACCCGGTGGCGTAAACCAGCAGGTCCAATTCGTGTAGGACGCCATCGGCGGTCACGATCCCCAGGGGGTCGATGTGGTCAATCGCCTCGGTGATCACCTCGACCCCGGGCTGGCGCACCGAGCGGTAGAAATGCCCGGCCATCACCTGCCGCTTGCACATCGGCTGATCCTTGGGGGTGAGTTTCGCTCGCAGTTGCGGGTCACGGACCGAAAGCCGCAGGTTCCACCGGCACATGGCCTGGAGAAAGCGTCGTTGCCAACCCGGCCGGACGGGAGCGATGCCGAAGAACTTGCTGAACAGCAGACCCCAGAAAAGGTAGGGCAGCCGGTTCAGCGAGGGCCGCCGTACCAGCGCTGCCTGTGTCAGCGTCGAGTAGCGCCCGTTCGGCATCGGGTAGATCCACTGTGCGGTGCGCTGAAAGACCTTGAGTCCACGGACCTTTCCGCCCAACTCCGCGGTGATCTGCACCCCCGTGGATCCGGTACCGATCAAACCAATCCGCTTGTCCGCCAACGAGACAGAATGATCCCAGCGCGAGGAGTGGAAGGCGGGGCCGGCGAACGTATCTCGTCCGGGGATGTCGGGGTAGCGCGGCACCCGCAGAAACCCGGTTGCGGTGACGACCACATCAAACGTTTCCTCACCCTCGTCGGTGCTGAGGTGCCACTTCCCGTCGTCGTACCTGAGCCGAGTGACTTCGCGACCGAAGCGGATAAGCCGACTGATGCCCCGCTCCTCGGCGACCTGCTGAAAATAGGCATGTATTTCGGGGCCGGGCGAAAGTAGGTGTGACCACTGGGGGTTTGGCCGGAACGAGTAGGAGTAGAAACGGGACGGAACATCGCAGTGGAGTCCGGGATAGGTGTTGTCGCGCCAGGTGCCACCGACATCGTCGGCCTTTTCGAAGATGGTGAACGAGTCGATGCCCGCATCCTGTAACTTGGCCGCCATGCAAATGCCGGACATCCCGGCACCGATGATCGCGATCTTCACTGCACGCGGCTGAGTCACGTCGGCCTCCCGATTTCTCGCTGACGTGCACGTTACGCCGATCGGGCCGGGGTACCCAAAGATTCGCGGGCGCCAACATGTCCGCCGGACCCCTCGTGGACGGGCCGAATGCCCGGCCGGCGGTGTTGTGCCCGCGCGACCCGAAGCAAGAAAGAGGGCCGCATCAATCGAAGAGGTGAGTCGATCATCCCGGTGATCCGCATGAACTGTGCGGCCACCACCGGGTCGGATTCCGCCGCTGTCATCACCGGCGCCAGGCATGCGTTGTTGATCCGGATCCACAGCGGACGTGGTCCGGGCACCTCCGGCAGAGCCAGATCCGAGGCGACGGCGGTCTGCCAGGCCACCCGAACCTGCTTGGCGGCGCGGCCGGTGAACCGGCGTGCCAGGCCCTGAGGGCCGCGCCGCAGGCAGTCCTGCAACACGGTGGCTTCGATAGCGGCAATTGTCATGCCCTGCCCGTAGATCGGGTTGAAGCTGCATACCGCGTCACCGACCACCAGCAGACCGTCGGGTATCCGGCGCATCTTGTCGTAGCGCCGCCACCGGTTGGACGGCACCCGATGGTGGACGACGTCACTGATCGGCTCGGCCGCGCGAATGGCGTCGAACACGCTCGGCGCCAGTTCTGCAGCGTAAGAAAGGATTTCGGCGTGATCACGGGGTGGTTCGAGTCCCGCCATGGTGCCGGCACCGATCATCCAGGAATTGTTCTCGTAGCCGATCATGGCGAACATCCGCGGTTGGCCCGGTTGCGGGAAGTGGGCGATCATGTGCTCTTTGATCACCCCGGGCGGTATGCGAACCAGTTGGCACGCGTAGGCGAGTTGCACCTTGACCTCGTCCTCTTCGGGGCGGCCGTAACCGAGTTGCTCCAGGAAAACCGGTGTGCGTGACCCGCGTCCGGTCGCATCGATGACCAGGTCAGCCGGTAACGTCACAGCGAGGTCGGTCGCACGGTCGACCACCCTGGCCCCGTCGACGCGGCGGCCATCCGGTGTCGCCGTCAGACCGACGACATCGTGATTCTCCCGGAACACGACGTTCTCGATTTTCTTGACACGTTCGCGCACATGCCATTCCAGGACCGGCCGGCTCGGCGAAACGATGTGCGGCGCGTCCGCGGATTTGCCCGAACGCACCAGCGGATGCCCGCCGAACGACCAGTCCAGCTTGGAGAAATCCCCGTCATCCCAGGTGGTGGCGCCGTCGGCCAGCAGACCCGCGCGGAAACCCGGGAACAGGTCGTCGAGCACCGCGGTGAGTCGCGCGAGGCAGGCGTGGATCAGCCGCCCTTGCGGGACGCCACGGCGGTTGACCGGGCCATCGGGCAGCAGGTCACGTTCGACGACGGTGACCCTGTCGAAGAAATCGGCCAGCACCCGTGCTGCAAGCAGGCCGCCCATACTCGCACCCAGCACCACCGCATGCGTACCGTGTTGCTTCATTGCACACCCCTTCGTCGCTGGACTTCCCGAAGTGTGCCGCGGCGCCGGGCGGACGCCTGAAGTAGTCGACTACTTAACTGCTGGCCGGGCGAGTCCTGCGATCCGGTCCGCGACCTCGCGGGCCACGAGTTGCGTGTGCTCACCTTCACCTGGCACGTAGCGGTCGGCCGCCGAGTCGTACTCGGCGCCTGCGATCGACCCGTGATCGGCCGCCAGTACTACCACGTCCACCGGCCAGCCGGCGTGCTCCAGCGCCGCGGCGAATTCCGCGCTCGACGTCAGCGGTACGACGTCATCGGAGCGACCGTGCAGCAAGGTGAACGGCGCGCCGACCCGGTCGGCGGACAGCAGGTCAGTCGCCGGCTGTCCGGAGACCGGGTCATTGGCCATGAAGGCACCGGCCAGGCACACGGTATGCGAGATCGCCACCTCGTGGCGCTGCGCATCGAGGGTCACCCCGGCCGCCGCGGCACCCCCCAGGGACCACCCGACGAGCACCAGCCCGTCGTCGGCGCGCTCGCGCGCGAAGTCGAGGGATCGCAGCAGATCTGTCCGTCCACCATCGTCGGCGTGCGAGTCCCAGTCCGGCACAACGACGGCCAGACCATGGCCGGCCAGTAGCCCGGCCAGCGGCCGGACGGCGGTGCGGGCGTTGCTCTGCATCCCGTGCCACACCAGGACGCTGGGTTGCGTCGCGTCGCCGAAGACATCGGCCCAGCGTCCTGGGGCATATTCCATCGTCGTCTGCACAGACATCGGTGTGCCCGCCGGCCCGGCGGTCTAACCCACCGGGCCGTACCGTGGATGCGTGACCAGGACTCGCAACTCCGACGCCTGCCCGGGGGCGTTACAGGTGCATCGGGCCGCCGACGGCGCGCTGGTGCGGGTACGGTTGCCGGGCGGCATGCTCAGCGCCGCGCAGCTGGCAACACTGGCTGGCGTGGCGAGCGATTTCGGCTCGGCGACCTTGGAGCTGACCGGTCGGGGCAACGTGCAGTTGCGGGCGGTCACCGACGTCGACAAGGTCGCCGAAACGATCGCTGATGCCGGACTGCTGCCGTCGGCCACGCACGAGCGGGTGCGCAACATCGTGGCGTCTCCGCTGTCGGGCCGGGTGAACGCCAAAGCGGATGTGCGTCCGTGGGTGCGGCAGTTGGACGCGGCGATCTGCGCCGAACCAAAGCTGTCCGAGCTGGGCGGCCGATTCTGGTTCAGTCTGGACGACGGCAGCGGTGACGTCTCAGCCCTGCGTGCCGATGCTGGCGTGCACGTCTTCGCCGACGGCCCCCGACTGTTGCTGGCCGGTCGCGACACCGGAGTGCCGGTCACCGACGTGGACCAGACGCTGACCGACGTCGCACTGAGATTCCTCGAGATCCGTGAAAAAGCTTGGCGGGTAGCCGAACTCGACGACTTCAGCGAGTTGCTGCCCGGTGCCGATGTGGGCGCGGTCGTCCCGGCCGGCACGAGGCCGCCGGTGGGCTGGATACCGCAGGTCGACGGCCGGATCGCCCTGGGAGCCGCGGTACCACTGGGGATGCTGCCCGCCCGGGTCGCCGAATTTCTGGCCGCGATCGAAGCACCGATCGTGATCACCCCGTGGCGGTCGGTGCTGGTGTGCGATCTCATCGAAGAGCGGGCGGACGTCGCACTCCGCGTGCTGGCGCCGTTGGGTCTGATATTCGACGAGAACTCCCCCTGGCTGTCGGTCAGCGCATGTACCGGCAGCCCCGGGTGCGCACACTCCGCTGCCGACGTACGGGCCGATGCCGCGGACGCGTTGGACGCTGGTTACCCAGTCCGACGGCACTTCGTCGGCTGTGAACGGGCGTGTGGCAGCCCAGTGGACGGTGAGGTGTTGGTCGCTACCGGCACGGGTTACCGGCTGCTGAGGTCTTAAGGTGGGCGGGTGCTCGACTACACCCGCGATGCTGCGGAGATCTACCGGCAGTCGTTCTCGACAATCCGCGCTGAAGCCGACCTCAGCCGATTTCCCGCCGACGTCGAGCGCGTTGTGGTCCGCCTGATCCACACCTGCGGCCAGGTGGACGTCGCTGAGCACGTCGTCTTCACCGACGACGTGGTCACCCGGGCCCGAGCCGCGCTGCGCGCAGGCGCGCCGGTGCTGTGTGACTCGTCGATGGTGGCCGCCGGGATCACCAAGTCTCGTCTGCCCACCGGCAACGAGGTGGTGTCGTTGGTCTCCGATCCACGCGCGGCCGGGTTGGCCGCCCAACAGGGAACCACCCGTTCGGCCGCCGCGGTCGACTTGTGGGCCGACCGAATAGAGGGTGCCGTCCTCGCCATCGGCAACGCCCCGACTGCGCTGTTCCGCCTGCTGGAGCTGGTCGACCAGGGAGTCGCGCCGCCGGCGGCAGTGCTGGGGGGACCGGTCGGGTTCGTCGGCTCCGCCCAGTCCAAGCAGGAGTTGGTCGACCGTCCACGGGGGATCTCCTACCTGGTGGTGTCGGGCCGTCGGGGCGGCAGCGCGATGGCCGCGGCGGCAGTCAACGCGATAGCGACCGAACGCGAATGACCGGCACGCTGTGGGGGGTGGGGCTGGGCCCTGGTGATCCGGAGTTGGTGACGGTCAAGGCGGCCCGGCTCATCGGCGAGGCCGATGTGGTGGCTTATCACAGCGCCCGCCACGGTCGCAGCATCGCACGCGGCATCGCCGAACCGTATCTGCGGCCCGGTCAGATCGAGGAACACCTGGTGTATCCGGTGACCACCGAGACCACCGATCATCCCGGGGGTTATGCGGGTGCGCTGGAGGATTTCTACGTCGCTGCCACCGAGCGGATCGCCGCACACCTGACCGCCGGGCGCAATGTCGCGCTGCTGGCCGAGGGTGATCCGCTGTTCTACAGCTCCTACATGCATCTGCATACGCGCTTGACCGAGCGGTTCAACGCGGTGATCGTGCCTGGCGTGACATCGGTGAGCGCCGCCTCCGCCGCTGTCGCCACTCCCCTGGTGGCCGGCGACGAAGTGCTCTCGGTGCTGCCCGGCACCCTGCCGGTGAGTGAGTTGACCCGCCGGCTCGCCGATGCCGACGCGGCGGTGATCCTCAAACTCGGTCGTTCGTATCACAATGTGCGCGAAGCACTCTCGGCTTCCGGTCAGCTCGAGGACACCTTCTACGTGGAGCGGGCGAGCACGCCCGGGCAACGCGTGCTACCCGCCGCTGAGGTCGACGAGGCCGGCGTGCCGTACTTTTCGCTGGCCATGCTGCCGGGCGGCCGACGCCGTAAGGGGGTCGCCGGGACGGTCGCCGTGGTGGGGCTGGGCCCCGGCGACACCGAGTGGATGACACCGCAGAGCCGACGTGAACTGGCCGGCGCAACCGACCTGATCGGCTACGCCGGATACCTGGACCGGGTCCCGCTGCGCGACGGCCAGTGCCGCCACGCGAGCGACAACACCGACGAACCGGCCCGCGCCCGGTTGGCCTGCTCGCTGGCCGAGCAGGGCCACGCGGTGGCGGTGGTGTCCTCGGGGGACCCGGGCGTGTTCGCCATGGCAACCGCGGTACTGGAGGAGGCCAAACAGTGGCCCGGCGTGCAGGTTCGGGTGATTCCGGCGATGACCGCGGCCCAGGCGGTCGCCAGCCGGGTGGGCGCGCCGCTGGGCCATGACTATGCGGTGATCTCGCTGTCCGACCGGCTCAAGCCGTGGGACGTCATCGCCGCGCGCCTGGCGGCCGCCGCTGCCGCAGATCTGGTGCTGGCCATTTACAACCCGGCGTCGAAGTCGCGGACCTGGCAGGTCGGCGCCATGCGCGAGCTGCTGCTGACCCATCGCGAGCCGGGCACGCCGGTGGTGATCGGCCGCAACGTATCCGGCCCCGACGAGGAGGTCCGCGTGGTTCGCCTGGCCGACCTAAACCCCGCCGACGTCGACATGCGCTGTCTGTTGATCATCGGCTCTTCCCAAACCCAATGGCATGCAAGCGATTCCGGCGATCGGGTATTCACGCCACGGCGTTACCCGGGTTAAGTTTTGAGGGCGGAGGCCACGATCCGCGCGGCGTCTGCGACGAATGCCTCGTCGGGCTGAGCGTCATACCCGCCGCCGACGATGTCGGTGTAGATCGCGACGACGTGCGGCACCCCGGCCGGCGACCATACGACGGCGACATCGTTGGCCCGCCCATAGTCGCCTGACCCGGTCTTGTCGATCACCTTCCATTCCGCAGGGAACGCGGCGCGGATCCGCTTGCCGCCGGTGGTGCTACGGGCCATCCAGTCGGTGAGCTTCGCACGTTTGTCCGGTGGCAGCGCGTCGCCGAGCACCAGCTGTTGAAACACCAGAGCTATCGCGTGCGGGGTCGTGGTGTCCCGCTCGTCATTCGGCGCATCCCGGTTGAGTTCCGGTTCGGCTTGATCCAGCCGACTCGTGTTGTCGCCGAGACTGCGGAGATAACCGGTGAAGCCGGAGGGCCCGCCTACCTGGGCCAGCAACAGGTTTGCGGCGGTGCCGTCGCTGTAGCGGACGGCAGCGTCGCACAGTTGTCCGACCGTCATGCCGGTGTCGACGTGCTGCTCGGTCACCGGCGAAGCCGAATTGATATCGGCTCTGGTGAAGGTGACCGTTTCATCCAGATGCGCCAGCGGATAACGCTGCAACACCGCCGCGGCCAACGGGGCCTTGAACGTGGAGCAGAACGCGAACCGTTCGTCCGCGCGGTAAGCGATCGCGCCGGTCGTGGCGGTGGCAGGCACGTAGACACCCACCCTTCCTTCGTATCGGCGTTCCAGTTGATCGAACTGCCCGGCCAGGTCTGGCGCGGGTTTCGGCGCCGATGACGGTGTGGTCGCATGACCGTCGGGTCCGCGTCGAGAACAGCCCGCCACCGGGAGCAGTGCGGCGACGGCCAGGAACTCGCGCCGGCGAAGTGCGGCGCCCCTCCACAAAAGCATGCCGCAGTATCACACGGCTGCGGGTAGGACTCTCCATCATCACCCCCGGCCCGCCAGTTGCGTACATCACAGCCGACGGCCCGTCACGTTTCGGCGCTGTCGGGCACTAACGCCGTAATAACCGAATCCATGCAACGGAGGATCCTGATGTTCCGCGACCACACGTTTCGCCGACATGCATAACGCGTCCAAGTTGCAGCTCGCCGAAACCATCAGACTCGCTCGAGTGGCAAAGGGATTGAGCTGGACGAAGATTGCCGACGCGATCGGCAAAGACCCGGTATGGACTGTTGCCGCGCTGCTGGGGCAACATCCGCTCTCCGGTGAGGAGGCCTCCGTGGTCGCGTCGCTCCTCGGCCTCGGCGACGAGGCGGCCACGACACTACAGATGCTGCCCTATCGCGGAGGTGACGAATCGTTGGCGTCCGACCCCACCATCGCCCGGTTCTACGAAGCGCTGTCGGTGTATGGGCCGGCGATCAAGGAATTGATCGGGGAGGAGTTCGGTGACGGGATCATGAGCGCGATCAACTTCCGGATGAGCGTGGAACGCCGTCACGATCCGCAGGGTGACCGGGTGGTGGTGACCTTCGACGGCAAGTTCCTCGACTACACGTGGAACACCACCCAACGGCAGGTCATCCCGTGAGCGTGCCGATGTTCGCCGGAGACGTCGACGCTGCGTCGATGCGGAATGCCATGGGAGCGTTCCCTTCTGGGGTAACGGTCTTGACCACGCGGCTGGGCGAGAGGTCGGTGGGAATGACAATCAGCTCGTTCGCCTCGGTGTCGATCGACCCTCCCCTGTTACTGCAATGCGTGTCGCGCAGTGCACGCAGCCTTCCGGCGTTCCGCCAGGGTAGGGCGGTGGCCGTCAACGTGCTGGCTCGCCATCAGGCGGATCTGGCAAGGCAGTTCGCTAGCAAGGTCGAGAACCGCTTCGACGGAGTCGAATTCGACACCGACGACGACGGCTGCCCGGTTCTGGCCGGTGCCGTCGCCTCGGTCAGCGGCTTCATCGACCACATCTATGAGGCAGGTGATCACGTCATCCTGCTGATCCGAGCTTGTACCGTGCGCCGCAACGGTTCACTGCCGCTGCTCTACTACTCCGGCCGAATGCACGATTGGGCGAACACCGTTCACTCAGAGGCATCTTGAAGTCCCTTGGTACGCCGAACACGACAGCCCTGACGGGTGACTGGTTCGAGCCGCTGAGCGTGCCGGCCATGGTTTTCCGAATTGCGGACATGGCCCTCGTGAAATCGGCGCATCCCTGGGCATTTCTGATGCGATCACTGGTCGGCGGCGCGATGGTGGGATTCGGCGCTTTGTTGTCCTTGGTGGTCAGCACCGGCGTTGCGACCCCCGGAATCGCCAGCTTGCTGATGGGTCTGGCGTTCGGCATGTCCTTCGTGCTGATCCTCGTCTCTGGTGCCTCGCTGATCACCGCGGACATGGCTGCCGGCTTCTTCGCCGTGCTGCAACGGCGCATGCGGACAGCGGACTACCTTCGCCTGTTGGGGATCGGATTAGCCGGCAATATCGCTGGTGCACTGCTGTTCGTCGCCGTCTGCGCCGCCGCCGGAGGCCCATATCTGGGTGCCTTTGCGGCACGCGCGGCCACCGTGGGGGCACAGAAAGCCGGCCAAGGCCTCTGGACGGCGTTCCTGCTCGCCGTCCTGTGCACGTGGTTCCTGCAGACAGCGATGTGTATGTACTACAAGGCCCGCAGCGACGTTGCCCGGATGGGCTTCGCGTTCTACGGGCCCTTCGCTTTTGTGATCGGAAGCGACCAGCATGTCGTCGCCAACGTCGGCTTCCTGGGGCTTCCCCTGCTGCTCAACCTGTTTCATCCGGGCGCACCGCACGGCGGGATCAGTTGGGGCGTGGGCCATGGCGGGCTGATCACCAACATCTGTGTCACCGGCGTCGGCAATCTGGTGGGTGGCACGCTGTTCGTAGCCCTTCCGTTCTACGTCATCGCCAGGCTGGAGACCGCGCCCGCGGGCACGGCAGGCTAAGGGCCCGCGATGCGCTGCTCGCTGACGCCGGGCGAAACGACTCTGCCCGCTAGCCCAGTTCCGCCACCCAGCGCTGGGCTGCTGCGACCGTACCCACCGTGATGACCCCGGGGGGCAGCGGCGGACGCGCCACCATCACCACGGGAACATCAAGTGCCGCGGCCGCTTCCACCTTGCCGCGCGTCATCTCACCGCCGCTGTTCTTGGTCACCAGCACGTCGATGCGATGTTCAGCGAGCAACGTCAGTTCGTCGTCGTAACGGTAAGGCCCACGGGAGAGCAACAGTTGATGGTGCCGCGGCATCGCGACGTCGTCGGGTGCGGTGACCGCGCGGATGAGAAACCACGCATCGCTGTCGGCGAAGACCGCGACTCCGGACCGCCCGGTGGTCAGGAACACCCGCGAATACTGCTGCCGCGCGACTTCTTTCGCTGCCCCGACGTCTGACTCGACCACGGTGGCCGATCCGGGCTCCCACGCTGGACGGGCCAGCACCAGATGCGGGATCTGCAGCTCTCGACACACCTGCGCGGCGTGTGCGGTCATGGTGGCCGCGAACGGATGGGTGGCATCCACCACGGCGTCGATTTTTTCGTCCCGCAACCACCTCCGCAGCCCCTGCATCCCGCCGAACCCGCCGATGCGCACCGGGCCCACCGGGAGTGCGGGGTCGGGCACGCGGCCGGCCAGCGAGCTGACGATATCGACCTGCGGGTGCAGAGCTTTGGCGAGCGCCCGCCCCTCGGCGGTACCGCCGAGCAGGAGCACCCGCATCAGTGGGCGCCTTTGCCGCGCCGTGCCATCGAATACAGATAGCTGTCGGTGAAGCCTTCGGCGCCCAGCACATCACCGACGACGATGACAGCCGTCTTGGTGATGCCGGCGGCGTGCATCTGTTCGGCGATGTCGGCCAACGTGCCCCGCAGCACGGTCTGCTGCGGCCAGCTGGCGAACGCCACTACCGCAGTGGGCGTTTGGGGTTGGTAACCGCCGGACACCAGCTCGGGAACAATCGCGTCGATCTGAGCGGCGGCCAGGTGCAGGACCAGGGTGGCGCCGGATCGGGCCAGAACGCCCAATTCTTCGCCGGGGGGCATCGGGGTGGACAGCGTCGACACCCGGGTCAATGTGACGGTCTGCGCGACTCCGGGAACGGTGAGTTCACGCTTGAGCGCTGCTGCGGCTGCCGCGAAAGCGGGTACACCAGGCACGATCTCGTACTGGATGCCCCGGTCATCGAGTCGGCGGCATTGCTCGGCCAGGGCGCTGTAGAGCGACGGGTCACCGGAGTGCAATCGGGAGACGTCGTGGCCGGCGGCGTCGGCTTCGGCGAGTTCGGCAATGATCTGGTCCAGTGTCAGCGGACCGGTGTCGATGATCTTGGCATCGGGCGGGCATTGCGCGAGAAGGTCTTTGGGCATGATGGAGCCCGCATAAAGGCACACCGGGCATCGTTGCAGGAGCCGCTGGCCGCGCACGGTGATCAGATCGGCGGCGCCCGGACCGGCGCCGATGAAGTAGACCGTCACTGCTTGGTCACCGACCACTGCGTCACGGGGTGCTGCGGACGCCAACCGGTAAAGCCGCCCAGCGGTTCGCCCTGATAGTGTTGGAACCGTCGCAGTTCACCGCCCCGTCGTGAATACTCCTGCGCCAGAACGGCTTCAGACTCGACGGTGACCGCGTTGGCGACCAGCCGGCCGCCTGCGGGCAGGTGGTGCAGACACTCTTCGAGCAGGCCGGGGCGGGTGAGGCCGCCACCGACGAAAATTGCCGACGGGTGCGGCGCTCCGGCGAACTGGTCCGGCGCCTCACCGCGAACCTCAACACTCACGCCGCTGGCCGCGACATTGAACCCGATGTTCGCCCTGCGCCGTTCGTCGACTTCGAACGCCACCGCGGTGCAGCCCGGCACCGCGCGGCACCACTCGACGGCGATGCTGCCCGAGCCGGCACCAACATCCCACAACCGCTGACCTGGCCGAGGGCTGAGCACGGCCAACGTCACGGCCCGGATGCCGTGCTTGGTGATTTGGCCGTCGTTGACGAACGCATCGTCCGGCAACGATGCGGTGCGCCCGTCGGGCAGGTAATGAATCGCGATCACGTTGAGATCGTCGAGGTCGGCGGGCGTGCTGTGCGCCCAGTGGCGGGCGGTGCCGCCGCGGCGGCGCTCGTTGGGTCCGCCGAGCATTTCAAGCACGGTGAACTCGGAGTCGCCACGCCCGTACGCTTCCAGAGCCGTCGCCAGCGCCTTCGGGGTGCCGCGATTGCGCGAGAGCACGATCGCGCGTCCTCCGCGGCGGATCGCGGTCTGCGGCTCAGCCGTGACCAGGCTGATCACCTCGGTGTCGTGGACGTTCCAGCCCATCCGGGCGCACGCCAGGGTGACCGAGGATACGTGCGGCAGAACTCGCACCTTGTTGGGCCCGAACAGGCGGATCAGGGTGCCGCCGATGCCATGCAGCAGCGGATCGCCGCTGGCGACGATGTGGATGTCCGGGCCGTCGGCCGGCAGCGCCTGCAACGCGGGCAACATCGGGGAGGGCCACACCCGGCGCGGCGCCGCGATGGTGTCGTCGATCAGATCGAGCTGTCGCTGGCTGCCGTAAATCGCTTCAGCGCGGCGCAGTTCGGTCTTCGACGCCGCGGAGAGTCCCGCCATGCCGTCGGCGCCGATACCTACCACGATGATCATCGCGGCATCCTGCGCCAGACGGACTGCGGCAGCAACCTCAGTGTTGCGAACATCGGTCGCAGCGCCCACGGTATCCAGACGCTGCGGCGGCCTTTGGCGAGCGCGCGCGCGGTGGCGGCGGCGACCTGCTCGGGGGTGCTGGACAGCGGCGCCGCCGGCATGCCTTCGGTCATCCGCCCGATGACAAAACCCGGGCGCGCGATCAACAGCCGCACTCCGGTGCCGTGCAGTGCGTCGGCCAATCCACTGGCGAAACCGTCCAAGCCGGCCTTGGCCGAACCGTAGACGTAATTGGCGCGTCGCACCCGCACTCCGGCGACTGACGAGAACACCACCAGCGACCCGCGTCGCGCCGCGCGCATCGCCGAGGCGAGATGGGTGAGCAGACTGACCTGGGCGACGTAGTCGGTGTGCACGATGGCGACGGCATGCGCGGCGTCCTGTTCTGCGCGGGCCTGGTCGCCGAGGATCCCGAACGCCAATACCGCGGTGTCGATGGGGCCGTGCGCGGCGACGATCGCGTCGACCAACGGACCGTGGGAGTCGACGTCGTCGGCGTCGAATTCCCGGCCGTGCACGGCTGCAGCGCCCGCCTCGAGCAACGCGCTCTTCTGGTCCTCGAGTTGGTCGGCGTTGCGGGCTGCCAGCACGACGGTCGCTCCGGGCGCCAGGCGGCGCGCCAGTTCGATGCCGATCTCGCTGCGGCCGCCGAAAATTACCAGCGGACCAACGCGGGTGTCGTCCACGGCTGTGATTATTGCCTGCGCTAGCGTGAAGGGCGATGGCCAAGACCACTACCCGTCTCACCGACGACGCGCTGGCGTTCCTCTCCGAGCGCCATCTGGCCATGCTGACCACGCTGCGCACCGACAGTTCACCGCACGTGGTTGCGGTGGGATTCACCTTCGACCCCAAGACTCATATCGCCCGGGTGATCACCACAGGTGGTTCCCAGAAGGCTCTCAATGCCGAGCGCGCCGGCGTGGCGGTGCTCAGCCAGGTTGACGGGGCGCGGTGGCTCTCACTGGAGGGGCGGGCCGTGGTGAACAAGGAGATCGACGCTGTTCGCGATGCGGAGCTGCGCTACGCCCAGCGCTATCGGACACCGCGCGCCAACCCGCGCCGAGTGGTTATCGAGGTTCAGGTAGAGCGGGTCTTGGGTTCGTCGGATCTGTTGGATCGCGGCTAGTAGCCAGCTGTGTCCGCTCAGGGCGTGATGGTGTAGTTCACCCAGGCGCCGCCCGCCGGTCCGGCAACGGCATGCAGGCGCGAGTTCTGAACTCCGGTTCGCGGGAGCCCGAAGCTATTGCCGAGTGCGGTGCACGCCGCCGGCGCCGCCGCGAAGGTCACCGGCGCCGTCACGACCCAGGTACCGGAGCCGGTCTGACAGCCGGCGGGATGCGAGGCTCCGCAGGGAGCCGCCACCCAACGGCCGTCGGCGCCCTGCAAGGTGCAGGTGCCGACGCTGGCGCGGGGTTCATCCGGCGCCCAACTCCACAGCGTCCCCTGGATGCGTCCGTCCTCGGGCAGCAATTGGTCGAAGCCGAACAGATTGACGCCGCAGTTCGTCATCGACTGCGCTTTCGGGGGCGTGAGAGCCTCCGGGTTGGTGGGCGGTCGACTCGGATTGATCAGGGCCGAAATGAAGGTGGAGTCCTCGTAGTAGCGCACGATGTTCGAGGCGTAGACGGCGGGACCGTAGGTGGCATCACACTTCGGGAACGGCTGGTAATCGAATGTCGAGCCGCTTTCCACTTCCTCGCCTCGCCAGTTGAAGATTGTGCTTCCCCAACTGGGCACGCATGAACCGCCGCTGACGAGCAATACTTGGGCACCGGCGGAATGGACGTCATCGCGCGAGATGTTGCGCGGGAAGGGTGCGCAACCCGTAGAGGTGATGTCGGCCGGATTGGGATGGTAGATGAGGCTGGAGCCATTAGGACGCACCAACTGCCGCTCGAAGGTATCGAGAGCCGACGCATACGCTTGCTGGTCTTTGAGCGCGTCCTCAACCAGAATCAGCACGACCTCGCTCGGGTGCGCATTGATCCACTCCGTAATGGCCGGAAGCACGTTGGTGAGCAGCGGTTCAGTGGTGCAGCCCAGGTTGGCTTGGGCCGGCGGACGTCCGTGGCACACCGCGACAGCACGCCTACCCAACTGGGCAATCTGTGGGATGTAGTGCAGATCCAGTTCGATGCTGCGCGCGTCGATGTCCAACTGCTGGGGCATCGACAACTGTTGGTTGGAATCGGCGTGCGAGGGGGTGAACTGGCTGACCAGGCTGTTGAACGAATTGTGGGTGCCGACCCACTGGGCGTCACTGAACGGCACCGGGTTTCCTAGCCCGTACTGAAACGCCGCCGTGCGATGTACCCACGATTGCAGATAGGCAACGGTTGCGGCCTGGGTCACCTTGGCGGCCAGCGGAACCAGACAGAGGTTGTCGGCCACTCCGACCCTGCGGCACTCCGCGGCGACGGCGTCTGCGAACTTGCCTGTCCCCACGCAGGGAAAAGCGAAGGGACTGATGGCATTACAGGGTGCCGTCGGGGGAGGTGGCGTCGGTACGTCGTTGACATCAGCGGTGGCCGGTGGCGCCGCCGCCACCGTCAGAATCAACGCACTGATCATGACGGCGGTCTTCAGCCACCGGGCGCATCGGGCGCGGGACATGCGCGAAAGACTGACACGGCGGAGTGGTCCAGGAGAGAAATGTTGTCGAACCGTTCGAGTGTTGAGATCACTCTGTTAACTTTGGTTACTCTATTCGCTTTAGCCATATCAGCCCCTTTGCCACCGTTAGCTCTGGTTCGGACCCGCGGCTTTGCGCGACAACGGTGTGAATTGTGGACGAATCGATGTCGGGTTAGCCTCACCGGCATTCGAAAATCCGGAAGGGGGAGATCATGTTCGTCGACACCGCACTGCTGCACTTGGGGGCGAGTGAATCGCGTGACGCGGGTGACCAAGCACGTCAAGCGGCGGAACGCCTTTCGGGGGCAGAGTCGGTGTCTGAGATGTTTGGCGCCTTCGGCATCGCGGCGGCTTTCCATGAGGCGATGGAATCTTTGCAGGCACAACACGTTCGGGTCTTGTCAAGGCATCAGGAGACGCTCGAATCCATCGGCCGCGGCGCCGCGGTGGCCGCTGCGGAGTTCACCCAGATGGAGCAGGACAACGCCACAGCATTACGGGCGGTATGGTGCGACTCCGGTACCTGAGCGTCCCGGACCTGATCGCCAGTGCCGGCGGCAACCCGTGGGCAATCAACCAAAGCCTGCAGCGGGGTCGGCCGGCTCAGATCTCATTGCTGGCCAAGGCTTTCCATGACGCCGGAGAGCTGACCGCCGAGGCGGAGGCAGCGTTCGAACGGGCACGCAAGCGCTTCGAGGATGCGTGGAACGGCGAGAACGGCGAGCACCCGATCAACGGTGCGGCCGAAGTGCAGCGGGCGACGGAGTCACTCGGGGTGCAGACCGCGCAGATACCGGCGATTGCCGTCCACCTGGAGCGTGTTGCGGCCATCCTGGCGAAGGCGCAGCGGGCCGCGGCGGTACGGATGCGGGTATTGGAGGGCCATCTGGAGATCCTTGACCGCCGACTCGGCGAAGCTCGCGACCAGCTCCTCCCCATCGGTCTCGACGACATCACCGGGCACATCGAGCATCAAGCCATGGACGAAACCGGCGCAGCTTTGCGCGATGTCGAGCATGTTCGAGACCGGTATGCAGACATGTTGCATCGGTTGATATTTCACTTGCAAGTAAAGGACGGCTACGACAGCCGGCCCGTCATCGCCCTAGATGGCATCGACGGTGAGTCCCCCGAACAGGCTGAAAGAGACGTACACGCCGCCCTTGCCGGCGACGCAGCGGCGGCGGGGCGGGTCAACGCAATATTGAGCTCGATCACTTCGGAGCAGCGAACCGGCAAGGAGTCGTTGACGTCGGAGCAGGCATCGGTGGTGAGTCAACTGCAGGCCCAACAGCACGGGATGTCCATCAGTGAGCTGTGGACCGCTGAGCAACGCCTCGGTGATCAACGCGACATGATCGCCAATTCCTGGCAGCTGATGAGCAATCCGGCTCTTACGTTTCCCCGGACCGATCTCAAACCCGGCGCCGGACAAGGTAGCGACATGGTGAAAGGGGGTGAGGTGCAACTGCCTCAATCCGTGCAGCAGGTGCTCGAGGCACCTTGGTCGCAGTACTGCGACCTGGTAATCGGACCGACGCTCGCCCGCACCGACCCGACGAGGGTCATCGCCGACATCGTCAGGCACGGAAGGTCGTCCTTTCAGACAAATACTGACCTGGATCGACGGATGATCGCCAAGGCTTCGGACATGATGAACGCGACGTTCGGTGACTCCGCGAGCCCTGCCGAAGTACGTTTGCGCGAAACGGCTTTCGATCCGCTCATCGCAGACCTATTTGCGGCCGCCGCACGCGACCATCCCGTGATTCACGACGTTTTGACAGGTCCCGGGCATGAAGTCTTCCTGCGGAACATCACGCACCACTCATGGCACGATCAAGGCAAAGGTGCTGCAGCGCTGTTCCAATGGACGGAGGGCGCCGCATATGGGCCCGAGGCCCGACTGGCCGGCGAAGCGGCGGCGGCGTATGGCTCCTACATCGGGACCAACGAACACGAACTGTTGCACCTACCGGGCAATCGAACCGTCGGCCAGGCCAATCCGCACCTCGTCCAGGCCATTGCGCGCGGACTGACCCCCTACATCAGCAACATCGCCGGGACGTCAGGCGCTTTGCCGGAGTTCGGCTTCCCCGCTGATTCGTACGGCGAGGACGGCGATAGCGGTAAACTGCCTGTGGCCAAGGGCATTTTCTCGGTAGTGAGTACCGACAAGGCCGCTTCCGACTACTTCAACGGGCACGCCGACCACCAGGCGGTTGTCGCTGAAGGCACTTATGCGCAGGCACTCGCGCACCACGCGCCCGATCTGGACAGTTATAACGCCAATCTGCACGATGCCATGACTTTGCGGGGACTGGTCAACTCAGGAATCCATAACGCGGCCCAAGCCGACGTCGAGAACCACCAGATGACCGAAGAGGCCGCACAGCGCACCGAATACGACCGCAAGAAGACGGCCTACGAATTGGAAGCAAAGGCGGTGGGCGCTGTGGCAGGACTCATTCCCGGGGTCGGTTCGTATGCAGGACCTGTCGTAGGGATCCTCGGTCAGGCTATCGAAAGCGATTTTGTGGGACCCCAACCCGTCGGTGCGCCGCCACCGACCGATCACGTATTGACTGGCATGTCGATCGGTCACGCCGACCGCGAGATCCTCAACGCTGTGATCGCCTCCGGCCAACGTGTGGAAGGCATTCCACAGCAGTATTTGATCGACGGGCGGGTTGGGAGCCCAGATGAACTGTTAAGCAGAGGGATTCATGTGGAATCCGGCACCTACGACGAAGCTCTCAGTCGGGGGTTGATCGACACGTTGACGCAGATTTACGGCAATGATGCGGGCCGCCCCGTTATGCCCGACATGTACATGATCAACCGTTACAACGCGGTCATCCACGACCAGAACCCGCTCAAGAAATAGCAGCGAGGCAGCAAAGCTGAATAACCTGAGCAACCGATCAGCGCTAGCATCACGCGTGTCGGAGGCACCGTCTGAGCCTTCGACTGCGCTTCTGCAGGTTCGTGTATGGCCTCGGGCGGAGAGTCAGGCACTCGGAAGGATGCAATGAGCGGAGATGACGACCAGCTGAGGATCATCCTCGGTCAGCTGTCACAGCTGCTGGGGATACCGCCGCCGCCGATGATCACACCCGACCAGTTGGCGACCGGGGCGTCAAGTATCAGTCAACTGCTCAAAGCCCTGGGCGCAGCTGCGAATTCGGGCGACGCCGGCGACTACGGCGAAGCCTTGGCCGGGCATGACGAGCGCGAGACGAAGACCTCCGATGCGCTGGCGAAATTCCCGGCAAACGAGGAGCAGGCCGCGGCTCAGTTGGCGGGCGTCGGCGGTTCCGGGGAAATGGGTCAGATGCTGCAGCAGATGCCGCAGATGGCCTCTGGAGTTGCCGGAGGAGTAGCGGGGGTTCTCGGCGGTGTGCTGCAACCGCTGAGCCAGATTCCCCAACAGCTTGCTCAGGCTGGTCAACAGGCGATGCAGACCGGGATGGGATTTATGCAGCAAGGAGCAGGAGCCGCCGAGAGCGGGCCTGAAGAGCTGGTCAGCGCCGAGGAGGGGGTTGGCGGCGGTGGCGGCGAAATTTCGCCGGCCGGCGGCGGAAGCGGTGGCGTTGGCGGTGGGGGCATCGAGGGAACAACACCGACCGCGATGCTCGGACCGCCGCCGACCCCGTCGGCCGGAACCGTGCCCGCGTCGTCGCAAGCCGTGACCTCCACACCGCCGGCCACGCCTGAGCCGGCAACTGCCCAGCGCGGGGCGATGGGGGCGATGCCGATGATGCCGCCAGGCGGCACGCACGGGTCCGGTAATGCGGGCAGTGAGGCCAAGCCCGACACCAAGCGCATAGTTGGGCCGACAGTGAAAAATGGCGCGCCGGTGCAGGGACGAATCACCGCGCCGCCCATGCCCGCAGTGACCAAACATGTCGACGGCAAACCGGTGGCGACTCGGCGCATCGCGCCGCCAGACGTCAAGCGTGACGACGAGAGTCATTGATTCGTTTGTTGTAGCAAACCTAGAGTCGGCTCCGATAGGCATATCTTTACTGGACAGTTCGTTGTCGCGAGGTGGACAGCAAAGCTGACTGGCGGATTCTGGCAGGAGCGATACGATCCACGCGTGTCAAATGTGTCTCCACCACCAGCATGGTCACCTGTGGCGCCACCTGCGGATACTCGGCCCTCGCGGGGGTTGGCGATTGCGTCGCTGGGGATTGCCTTGGTGGCAATTGGCATTGCAATCGGCGCTTGGTTCCGGCCACTGCCGAAGAATGAGCCCCCGCCGGCGCCGACGTATTCAAGCCAGCAGGTAGCTGACGCGAAGGCGAAGGTGTGTGCGGCGTACGAGCGGGTGCATCGAGCCGTGGGTCTAACGTCTAGTAGGAGCAGCGAAGATCCGACCACGCGTCTTGCTATTGCCACCAGCGGGCGACAAGCACTCGGCATCGGAGGCACTTATTTGCTTGCGAAGCTCGCCGAAGAGCCGGCGACGCCGTCTGACCTCGCGGCAGCAATTGGCAACCTCTCGAAAGCATTTCGAGAGCTCGCCATCGATTACCTAGCTGAATCTGGTGATGCTGAGCTGGATCCGCTTCTACGTCGTACGGATCAAGAAAGTCAAAATATCGAAAATATTTGCAAATGACCGATTTGCCGCCGGGAAAATGGTCACGACTGTTAGTTGGCGACGCTTGGCCCGATGCAAATGACGTGATGGCGCTGGAACACGCTAGGATGAATCGTAGCCGTGTCAAGACCAGTTTTATGGCCTTTTCTGAACTGCTAAACCAAGCCCGCGTGGATCAACTTGGACAACAGCATGGCTACACCGCGCAGGATTTACGACTGACCTTCACCGAAGGTGAGAACCATGCTCGTCGCATCGGGGACAAAAACGCAATTAAGGAATCTTCCTACAGTTCCGCACTTGATAGCGTCAGCAGCCTCCGACATGAGTTGACTGATCTGGCCATCGACGGAGGCCAAGAAATCGACCGCATAGTGAGTTCGAATGAAGTAGCTGCGGAGAAACAAGCGAAGGTAATCGAGGTAATTCATAGGTATCGCGCTTTGGCTACCCTGGCCGCAGCGAAGTGTGGCAGTAATGTGCTTGACGCTATCCAGCGCATCCTCGATTGCGAAGGAAGTGGGTTATCCGCGCGTCAATTCACGCAAACCCAAGGGCTCGATACCACTCAATTGTTTCGACAACGCGCCGACGACAGGCTCGCTGAAAAGGTATGCAATTTGCTGGAAATGCCGCCGGGTTCGCGGGCAGGGATCGAGAGCAACGGCCTGAAGACTCATCCAAGCGACTTGCCCGAACCTCAAGCGCCATTAACAGAACAGGCGTCGGGGTTTATTGGAGGCGTCAACAATTGTGGCAATCTAAAGACGGACGCGGTACTGCCACCCTCTAGGTCATCAGGTTCTGCGGCCGCCCTCGGAGCACGGGGCACGATCGTTAGCAACAATCTCAAAGCGCCGACAACATTTCCTTCAACATCTTGCTCGGGACCAGCGTCCGGCACACGGCTGCTGAGTTCACCTTCCGCGCCATCACCAGTGTTGACTCCAGCCTCTGCAACGCCGATGCCAGCCCCGACAACGCCGCTCACCACACCGACACCAGCGCCTTCACCGGTTGGGGGGCTCCCAACCCCCACCATCAACCCCACCGAACTAGCCCAAAGCTTCAACAAAGGCATGGAGTCCAGCGCGCCGTTCTCCGCCGCCGCACACGCCATGCCCTCGGTTCCAATGACTTCGACCGAGCAACAAGTCGCCCACGCCGCACCGTCGATCCCGTCCGCGTCCGCCAATCAACAGTTGCATGTTGTTGATGCGCCTCCGCCAGTTCACCATTCGCCGGCCGCGGAGCCACCGGCCGCCGCACCCATAGTTGCTGCCGCAACCCCGATTCCGCCACCGGCCACGCCACAGGCGGTGGGCCCATTGCCGACCTACGGCTCCGATCTGCGGCCACCCGTTGCTACGACGGCCACCCCGTCGGCACCACCTGCCAACCCGTTGCCGCCCCCGGCCACACCCAGCTCGGCGCCGGTAACGCCCTCGGCCGGCCAGTCGGCCGCCAATCAACCGGCGGTCGTGCGCCAGACCAGTCCGTCCACTCCCCCGCCACCGCCGTCGACCACTGGGACCCAAGCCGTCGTGGCCACCGCGAGCGGCGCGGCGATCGGAATGGCTTCGGCCGACGCCACGGCCCGAAAACGATTGCAGCGCTTAGTGACTGCTGTCGCACGCCAGCAACCCCGGCTGGCGTGGGCTGCTGGTGACAACGCGGACAACACGACCATACTGGTGACTGATCTGGCCAGCGGCTGGATTCCGCCCGGGATTGACCTGCCGTCAACTGTGACGTTGCTGCCGCCCGCGCGGCGTCGCGGCAATTTGGAATCCTTACTTGGCGCGGCCACGGTCACCGCGAGCTACACCCCGATTCACCATCTGCCCGACGACGGAGAGCCACCGCCCACATCGCCGCGCCCCCGGTCCGCTCCCGAGGTCGCCGATCTCGGATGGGAACTCAGCCAGGCCACCCAATGGCGCGACGACCTACCTCGGCTGGCTCACACCCTGGCTAAGGCGGCTGCCTCCGGGACCGGCGTGCTGGACTCAGAAATCGACCTCCTGCACGAACACCTGGCCAATACCAGCGAGCGAGTGCTGGACCGCTATCCCGACGAAGTCAATGCCCACGACGTGGGAAACTGGCAACTCTTGGCCGCGATTGACGCGCTCGTGGCCGGCGACAAGACAAGCGCCAACTACCATCTCGCGTGGTTTTTGGCGGCGAAAGCGACCGGTTACTGAAATCGCCTGCGCTATCGAGTTTCTGGCGGACCGCTCCAGTTTCCAAGCGACAGCCGTGACGGCTGAGGCGCAATGATCAAAATTTGACCGGGCTCGCGGGCGGCTGAGCTCGCAAGGACAAGCTGGTCGAGGCCATTGGCGCGCGGTCAACGCGCCGGTCGATTCGTCAACTACAAAGGAGGCCGCCTCGCGCTCGCCCTCCCCAAGAATTTGCCAATGTCTCGTGGGCGTCGCGATGAGTTTTGCCCTGCGGTGCAGTCTGATCTCCATGGGCAAACTCATCTATGGCTTCAACGTGTCGGTGGACGGGTACATCGCCGACGCACACGGCAACATCGACTGGTCCGATCCGAGTGAAGAACTGCACCAGTACTGGAATGACTTCGCGCGGGAGACCGCCCTGTCGTTCTATGGGCGACGGCTCTACGAACTGATGTCCGCATACTGGCCGACCGCCGACCAGGCCCCGGACGCCACACCTCTGATCGTCGACTTCGCCCACATCTGGCGCGACATGCCCAAGGTGGTGTTCTCGCGCACCTTGGAGTCCGTCGACTGGAACTCGCACCTGGAACGCGGCGACCCGGTCGAGGTGATAGCCAAGCTGAAAGCCGAAACCGACGGCAGGCTGGAGCTGGCCGGCGCGACGCTGGCCGCACCGATCGTGCAGGCCGGGCTGGTGGACGAGTACCGGCTCGTGGTCGCACCCACCGCCGTGGGCGGCGGCACCCCGTTCTTTCCAGCGCTGCCGTCATGGATCACGCTGCGACTGAAGGAAAACCGCACCTTTCCGGGTGGCACGGTCCTGCTGCGCTACGAAGCCAAACACGACTGATCGAACACACAGTCACCCAGTCCTGACAAATCCGCACGGCGGAGGAGAACCCTCACGCCACCGGCACGACCATAAGCTCATGAGGCTGGTTGTTGACTGACATGGCACCATCGTCGGTCACGACCACGATGTCTTCGATTCGCGCACCCCAACGCCCGGGGAAGTAGATGCCCGGCTCAATAGAGAAAGCCATGCCCGCGGCCAACGGCAGATCATTGCCGGCCACGATGTAGGGCTCTTCATGCACGCACAAACCGATGCCGTGTCCGGTGCGGTGCACGAAATACTCCGCGAGCCCTGCTTCACCCAACACCTCACGCGCCGCGGCGTCCACCTGCTGGGCCGTCACCCCTGGACGGACCAACTCATAGGCCGCACGCTGCGCTCGCTGCAATACCGAATAATGCTGAACCACTTCCGAATTGGGATCACCGATGCTATAGGTGCGAGTGGAATCCGAGTGATAGCCGGGTGCGTACATACCGCCGATATCGACTACGACGACGTCGCCCTCCGCCAACACGCGGTCCGAATATCCATGATGCGGGTCGGCGCCATGTGGGCCAGACCCGACGATCACAAACGCCACCTCCGAATGCCCCTCGGCCACAATGGCTTTGGAGATGTCCGCTGCCACGTCGGCTTCCGTCCGTCCCGGCACCAGGAACTCCGGCACCCGCGCGTGCACCCGATCGATTGCCGCGCCCGCCCCGCGCAACGCATCGATTTCGGCTTCCTCCTTGACCATCCGCAGCTCGCGCAACACATCGGTAGCCAGCACCGGCAGCACGCCGAGCGCACTGGCCAACGGCAACAAGTGCAGGGCCGGCATGGAATCGGTGACTGCCACGGCGGCAGGCCCATCACCCAAAGCGGCACCCACCAGTGCATACGGATCTTGGCCGTCAACCCAGTCCCGCACGCCCAGGCCTAGTTCCAAAGCCGCGGAGTCCTTGAGCGTCGCCAACTCCAGCCGGGGCAACACCACCGTCGGTTCGCCAGCAGTCGGCAACACCAGCGCGGTGAGTCGCTCGAACGTCTCCGCACGCGACCCGAGCAAATAGCGCAAGTCGTAGCCAGGCGTGATCACCAAGCCCGCCAGGCCGGCCCGACGTGCCAACTCGGTGGCAGCCCCGAGCCGTCGGGCATACACCTCAGCGTCGAATCGGTCAGCGTCCATGGCAGCCAGGCTAACCGGAACACCTGGCAGGATGATCGCCATGCCTGCACCTCTGTTGCTGCTGGACGGCGCCAGCATGTGGTTTCGCTCATATTTCGGCGTGCCGTCATCGATCAAAACACCCGACGGCCGACCGGTGAACGCGGTCCGCGGATTCATCGACTCGATGGCGGTGGTGATCACCCAACACAAGCCCAGCAGGCTGGCGGTGTGCCTTGACCTGGACTGGCGGCCCCAATTCAGGGTCGACCTCATCCCCTCGTACAAGGCGCATCGGGTAGCCGAGGAAGAACCTGCGGGTGAGCCCGATGTGGAAGAAGTGCCCGACGAACTCACCCCGCAGGTCGACATGATCATGGAGTTGCTCGACGCGTTCGGAATCCCTACGGCAGGCGCAGCAGGTTTCGAGGCGGATGACGTGCTGGGCACTCTGGCTGCACGGGAGCGCAACGACCCGGTCGTGGTGGTCAGTGGCGACCGCGATCTGCTTCAGGTGGTCGCCGACGAGCCCGTCCCGGTTCGGGTGCTCTATCTGGGCCGCGGTCTGTCGAAAGCCACCTTGTTCGGTCCCGCAGAGGTTGCCGATCAGTACGGGGTACCGCTCGAGAGGGCCGGCGCGGCCTACGCCGAACTAGCTCTGCTGCGCGGCGACCCGTCCGATGGACTTCCGGGGGTGCCGGGGGTGGGCGAGAAAACCGCAGCGACCCTTCTCGCCCAGCATGGCTCGCTCAACGAGATCATGGCAGCCGCGGAAGATCCAAAGTCAAAGATGGCCAAAGGCTTACGCGCCAAACTGAAGTCCGCAACGGGCTATATAGAAGCAGCCGAAACGGTGGTGCGCGTGGCCACCGACGCGCCCGTCAAGCTTTCGACACCCACCGATGAGCTGCCGTTGCACGCAACCAACCCCAAGCGCACCGCCGAACTGGCCACCGAGTACGGCGTCGGATCCTCGATCTCGCGCCTGCAGAAAGCGCTCGACGCGCTATAGCTACTGAGGCCGGCCGACCTCGTAAGTGCCCTTGTCGTCTTGGAACGTCACCGTCACACGCTTGTTCGCGCCGTCGATGCTCACGGTGCACTCAAAGGTGCCACCCTTTTTCACCACCGGGTCCGAACCGCCGTTGCACTTGACGTCTTTCACGTTCTTCGCGCCGTAGCCGTTGGTCTCGTCGGTCAGGATCGACTGCACATCGGTATTGGCCTTGTTGACGTTCAGCTTGGTGGTGACGAAGAACCCGGGCACCACGAACCCGAGTACCAGAATGACGACCAGGAAGAGCAGCGCAATCCCGCCGACCACAGCGCCGATGAACGCCTTGGAACGCTTCGGCCCCTGGGGCGCTTGACCGTAGGGACTGACCTGCTGCGGGTACTGGCCCGGCTGACCCGGTTGACCCGGTTGACCGTACTGGGGCGGCTGACCGTACTGGGGCGGCTGACCGTACTGCGGGGGCTGACCGTACTGCGGGGTGGCACCGTACTGAGTGGCCTGCGAACCGAAATCCGACCCGTAGCCCGGCTGCGGGTACTGCTGCGGATAAGCGGGCTCAGCCGGCTGCTGGTAGCCGGGGTACTCCGCGGCCGGGTACGACTGCGCGTGCCACGTCGCGTCCTGACCGCCCGGTTGCTGTTGCCACGGCGAGCCTGCCACGGTCGGGTCCGAGGAACCCCCTGGCGGCTGCCATGACTGGTTTGGCCCCTGCGGTCCACTCATTGTCGCTCCTCAGTCTGGTTTGTCCTCGCCACCGTTAGCCCCTGGTGGTCCCGTGCGCATTTCCGGATGTAACCGTAGCTCCGGCCTAGCCTACCCGGCGTCAACTGCGACGACGCCGCGCCGAATGTCATTGATAGCGCGCTTGGCCGCGGCTCGCACCTCGGGGTCGGGCGCCGCGTTGCGAACCTGGTCGAGCAAGTCGAGCACCTGACGGCACCAGCGCACGAAATCCCCCGCCGACATCGGGACTCCCGAACCCACGGCCTCGGCCGCCGCCAACGCCGCCGCGAGGTCACCGGTGCGCGCCCACCGATAAATCACCTGCACAAAGCCGTCGTCGGGTTCGCGGCTTTGGGAGATGCGATGTGTCTGTTCGTCGGCGCGCAATTCGTAGGACAGCCGGGCGGTCTGCCCCAGCGCCTGCCGCAGCCGCGGCGTCGGGACGTCCGCACCGAACGGGGCGCCCGGTCCGTCACTCCCCCGCGCCTCGTAGAGCACCGCCGAGACTACCGCCGCCAACTCCGCGGGCTTCAACTCCGCCCACGCGCCGGTGCGAAGACACTCGGCGACCAAAAGGTCACTCTCGCTGTAGATCCGCGCCAGCATGCGGCCGTCATCGGTGACATGCGGATCGGTCGAGGGTCCCTTGATGAACTCACGCTCGGTCAGCAGTCCGACGATCCGGTCGAAGGTGCGGGCCAGTGAATTGGTCGCGGCCGCCACTTTGCGCTGCAGTTGCGCGTTGTCGCGTTCGATGCGCAGGTAGCGCTCGGCCTGGCGGACCTGCTCCTCCAGACCGGCCGCATGGTGCGACGGGTGCCGACGCAGCTGCTCGCGCAGCGACGTCAGCTCCGGGTCGTAGTGCGTGTTCTCCGTATCCCGCCGACCCGCCGGAATCGCCAGACCCTCGACTGCGGAGCGCAAAGCCGACGCCAGGTCGCGCCGCACTCGCGGCTGACGGTGTTCGACCCGCTTGGGCAACGTCATCGACCCGACCGGCGGCGTTGCACCGGAATAGTCGGCCGACGAGATGCGGCCCGCCCATCGATGTTCGGTCAGCACCAGAGGCCGGGGGTCGTCACGGTCACGGGCGGTTTCCAGGACGACGGCGAGCCCCCCGCGTCGGCCGTGGTTGATATTGATGATGTCGCCGCGCTTGAGTGCGGCGAGGGCATCACTGGCGGCTTGCCGTCGATGCAGTCTGGATGCCCGAGCCTGGGATCGCTCCAGCTCGCTGATCTGTGCACGCATCCGGGCATACTCCAGGACCGGGGCCTCATGCCCGCCCAACTCGGCGGCGATCTCATCGAGCATTGTCTTCCCACGCTCGATGCCACGCACCAGACCGACGACCGACCGGTCAGCCTGATACTGGGCGAACGATTGCTCGAGCAGCCGATGCGCCTGCTCGGGGCCCAACTGGTGCACCAGATTGATTGTCATGTTGTACGACGGCGCGAACGAGCTGCGTAACGGGAAGGTGCGGGTGGATGCCAGGCCCGCCACCTCGGACGGCTCCACATCCGGGTGCCAGAGCACAACCGCATGGCCCTCGATGTCGATGCCGCGCCGACCGGCGCGCCCGGTCAGCTGGGTGTACTCCCCCGGCGTCAGGGGCACGTGTTGCTCGCCGTTGAACTTGACCAGCTTCTCCAGCACGACGGTGCGGGCCGGCATGTTGATGCCCAGTGCCAACGTCTCGGTGGCGAAGACCGCCCGGATCAGACCGGCGGTGAAGAGTTCCTCCACGGTGTGGCGAAAGGCCGGCAACATGCCGGCGTGGTGGGCGGCCAGGCCGCGCAGCAGCCCTTCGCGCCACTCGTAATAGCCCAGCACCGCCAGATCCGCGTCGGCCAGATCGCCGCAGCGGTGTTCGATAACCTCGGCGATCTGCGCGCGTTCCTGCTCGGTGGTCAGCTTCAGCGGCGACCGGAGGCATTGCTGGACGGCGGCATCGCAGCCGGCCCGGGAGAACACGAACGTGATGGCAGGCAACAGACCGGCCGCGTCCAGGGACGCGATGACGTCGGGCCTGGCGGGTGGCCGGTAGAAACGCGGCCGCGCAGGCCGTCCCGGGTTCCGCCGGCGCGGCTGCCAGTCCGACATCCGATCGGCTTCGCGGCGGTGTGCGATGTGGCGCAGCAGTTCAGGGTTGACGTGCGGCTTGTCCTTGCTACAGCCCTCGGCCGGGTAGTCGAACAGGTCGAACAGCCGCTTGCCGACCAGGACGTGCTGCCACAACGGCACGGGCCGGTGCTCATCGACCACCACGGTCGTGTCGCCGCGCACCGTCTGAATCCAGCCGCCGAACTCCTCGGCGTTGCTCACCGTCGCCGACAGGCTGACCAGTCGCACCTCGTCAGGCAGATGCAGGATTACTTCCTCCCAGACCGGACCACGCATCCGGTCGGCCAGGAAGTGCACCTCGTCCATCACCACATGTGAAAGACCTTGCAATGCAGTCGAATCCGCGTAGAGCATGTTGCGCAGCACTTCGGTGGTCATGACCACCACCGGAGCATCGGCGTTGACGGACACGTCGCCGGTCAGCAGCCCGATCTTGTCCTTGCCGTAACGCACCGTCAGGTCGGTGTGCTTCTGGTTGCTCAGCGCCTTGAGCGGGGTGGTGTAAAAGCATTTGCCGCCACCCGCCAAGGCCAGGTGCACGGCGAACTCGCCGACCACCGTCTTGCCCGCACCGGTGGGGGCGCAGACCAGCACACCATGACCGCCTTCCAGCGCGGCGCACGCGCGTCGCTGGAAGGCGTCAAGAGGGAACGCCAGCTCGGCTGCGAACCGGGTCAGCTCGGGGAGTTCGGTCACGCCTCGCCCCGCGAGGGTGCGCGAAATGCCAGTCCCAACGGCGTGTCGATGTACAGACACGCACGTTCGCCGAGTCGGATGTCAGGTGACGTCGTCATGAGTTCCGCCGATCACCGACGGCGCCGGTATCGGCGAGGGTGGTTCGATGACCGATGCTTGGTCATCGGGTAGCGCGGCGGCTTCCCGCTTGGCTTTGCGCTTGTCGTGAATCCGGGCGATTTGGATCGCGAATTCGAGCAGCACGGTCAGTGCCAAACCGAGCGCAGTCATGGAGAAGGGATCGGAGCCGGGGGTGAATATCGCGGCGAACAAGAACATCGCGAAGATCAGCCCACGACGCCACGCCCTGAGCCGTTCATACGTCAGCATGCCCGCGATGTTGAGCATCACGATCAACAGCGGGAACTCGAAGCTGACGCCGAACACCACCAGCAGATTGATCAGAAAGCCGAAGTACCGGTCACCAGACAATGCGGTCACCTGCACGTCGCTGCCGACCGTCAGCAAGAAGCCCAGCGCCTTGGACAACACCAGATACGCCAGCGCGGCTCCGGCGATGAACAGCATCACCGCGGGAATGACGAACGCCACTGCGAAGCGGCGCTCCTTCTTGTAGAGCCCCGGGGTGATGAACGCCCAAAGCTCGTAGAACCACACCGGACAGGCCAACACAATCCCGACCGTCATGCCGACCTTGAGACGCAACATGAACTGGTCGAACGGCGCGGTTGCCAGCAGCCGGCACTGCCCGTCTGCACTGATGCTGGCCCTGGCAGATTGCGGTAGCGCGCAGTAGGGCTGACGCAGCCACTCGCCCAAGCTCTCCAAACCGAAGAGGGGATGCGAATACCAGACGAAGCCGAACGCCGTCGTCGCCACGATCGCGGCAATCGAAATCAGCAGCCGGGTACGCAGCTCGGTCAGGTGGTCGACCAGCGACATCGTCCCGTCAGGGTTGACCCTGCGACGACGATTCCGCGGGTCAAGGCGTTTGAGGGGACCAAAAGCGCGCGACGAAACCCTGGGACCTTTCACGACATTCGGTCAGAGTGAGGACGGACTAGGCCGGCCGCGCCTCGGTGTGGCCCTGCTCAGCGGACGCCGGCGGGTCCACGCGCTGGGCCTGCACCGGGGTGGGGGCCGCAGCGGGAGTCTGAATAGACGGTTCGGCTTTGTTCTCGCTCTGCAGCTCACGGACCTCGGACTTGAAGATGCGCAGCGACTTGCCCAGCGAGCGCGCAGCATCGGGGAGCCGCTTGGCACCGAACAACACGATCACCACGACAGCGAGGATCAGCCAGTGCCACGGTTGAAGACTGCCCACTTTGATTACCTCCAGACGTTCACCCGATGCTACCGCAGTACCAGGGACTCTCCTGTACAAGCGAACGGTTCCCGCCACCGCGCGCCGCGACGCTCAGGACATCACGCCTGCTCAGAGCCGCTGCGGAAGCCCTGGTACGCCTCGACGCCCGCTGCCGCGGCCGCCTGGACCCGCTGCGCGAGCGACTCCGGCTCCAGAACCCGCACAGCCGATCCGAAACCGAGTACCAAGCGGGTCATCCAGTCCTCGGAGGCGTAGGTCATCGTCACATCACAGGAGCCGTCCGGAAGTTCCTGTGCGTCCCGCAGCGGGTAGTACTCGAACATCCATGACGCCGACGGCGCCAGCCGCAACGTCGCAGACGGCAGGGCAGGGTCACCGTCGAACAGCGAAGTATCGGGTGGCGACTGCAGTGCCGGTTCCGGGGGCGCGGCCGGCTCGCCCAAGTCGGTGGCGTCGACGATCCGGTCAAAGCGGAACAATCGAACACCTTCGGCCTCGCGTGACCAAGCCTCCAGGTAGCTGTGGCCGCCGACCAGCAATACGCGGATGGGGTCGACGATGCGGGTGGTGAGCGAATCGTGCGAGGCGGCGTAGTAATCGATGGTCAAGGCGCGCTTGTCGCGAACCGCGGCGCGGACGATGGCCGCGGCGCGACTTTCCAGGGGAGCCGGCTCGTCGACGGCGGCCGCGGCGTCGTCATGGCCGGCGGCACCGGCGGCCGCCGCGATCTTGGCGATCGCACTGCGGGCCGCTTCGGGATCGACCACACCCGGGATGTCGGCGAGCGCCCGTAGTGCCACCAGCAGCCCGGTGGCCTCGGGCGACGTCAGCCTGAGCGGCCGGTCGATCCCGGCGGAGAAAGTCACCTTGACCGTGTCGCCGGAGAATTCGAAGTCGATGAGATCGCCGGGGTCATAACCCGGCAGACCGCACAGCCACAGCTGCTCGAGGTCCTTCTGCAGCTGCTCTTCGGAGACGCCGAGTTCCGCAGCGGCCTCAGCTTTGGTGACGCGAGGGTTGGCCTGCAGATAAGGCACCAGGTTGAGTAGCCGCACCAACCGATCGGATACCGGCGTCATCGGCGCCACTCCCCGGCCGCTTCCCGCAGTCTGGTCAGCACATCCTCGCGCAGCGACGCCGGTTCCAGCACGATCGCGTCGGCGCCATACCCGGCGATCTCGCGGGCCAGCCGGTCGGTGAAGCCGATGTCCAGCTCCAGTACTTCGCCGTCGCGGCCGGCCAGTTGACGGTGACCGACCGACGTTCCGGCGCGGCGCAGCGCGGTAGCGCGGCCGTCAGCGACCCAGACCGTGGCCAGCGCTCCCGTAGGTCCTTCGGCGACCGCATCGGCGACGATCTGCTGCAAGTCGACATCGCCCGGCACGGTTACCGCACCGGGCTCGCCGATCGGTGTGACGTCGGCGCCGATACGCGACAACCGAAAGGTGCGGGTGGCGTCGCGGTCGCGGTCGTGGCCCACGAGATACCAACGCCCCTTGGCGGTGATCACGCCCCAGGGTTCGACCGTCCGCGTGGTGTATGGCGCGGACCGCGACGATCGGTGGGGAAACTGCACCGCTTGACCAGAGTTGATGGCCGACAACAGGGTTCCCAACACCTCTTCGGACTCTTGCAGACCCGGCACCCCGGTCGGGGACGCGATGGATACCCCCGCGTCCGGATCGACGTCCACGCCGGCCGCGCGCAGCTTGAGCAACGCGCCCTGGGTGGCCGTGATCAATTCCGGCGACTTCCACAGCTGGGCGGCAACGGCTACCGCGGCCGCCTCTTCCCGGGTGAGGTCGACGGGCGGCAGCGCATATGCGTCGCGGTTGATGCGGTAACCCTCGGTGGGGTTGAGGGTGGACACCCTGCCGACCTCCAACGGGATGCCCAGGTCGCGCAGTTCGTTCTTGTCTCGCTCGAACATCCGCGAGAACGCCTCCGCCGACGGACTGTCGGCGTACCCGGCGACGTTGGACCTGATCTTTTCGGCGGTGATGTAGCCACGCGTCGACAGTAGGGCGATGACGAGATTCACCAGTCGCTCGACTTTCGAGGTCGTCACCCCTAGCAGCTTAGGCATAGCGCGGCACCGATTCGAACCTGCGGGGTCCACGTCGGAGCCTGGGCGGCGAGATCGAATCAAACCCCGATCCGGCCGCGGCCGCGTGAGCGCCATCACATCCGAGATGAGGAAGGAGTTTGCGCCATTCTTCAGCGGGGTCCAGCGGCGAGGCATTGCGTCCTGCCGGCCGACCCTGACCCAGCGCCGAAGGATGCCAACATCCGGTTGGCCACAATGCGGTCATGAGTACCCGATTTCCGAATTCCTAATCGGTGCAAGCGATTTACCGATTCACTCAGGCGGCCGGCCCAACCACCAGAGTGGATAAGTGACCGCGACTAGCGTAAAGTCGGACTCGTTGGTCTTCAGCAAGTTCGGAGCGGTTAAACCAACGAGCCGCGAGCGTTGTGCTCAAACCGAACACCGGCAAGCTGGTTATAGTGCATCGCAGCCAATTCGGGTGCTGCAATTCTTTCAACGTCTGTATTTTGCAGCGAAACTGATCTGGCCTAGCGTGGAACAGGTTTGTTACCAACATCTTCCGGGAACTCCACCCCGTCGAGGCCGTGCGGCCAATGAGAATGGCCGGCACCAGGACAGGCCTCATTACACCGAAGGAACAGCAAAAATGACTATCAATCCTGCAACGGGACACCGCGCCGATGCGCCGGCCGCATACAGTGCCGAGAACACCGACGTATCGCGGGTGCGCACTCAACGCGGCATCGAGACGAAGGCAGCTTTCAAGACATCCGAGTTCGCCATCTACGTGGTCGCGGTCGTAGGCGTCCTGCTCGCC
Source organism: Mycobacterium sp. NGS49 (assembly GCF_059812565.1). Lineage (NCBI taxonomy): Bacteria > Bacillati > Actinomycetota > Actinomycetes > Mycobacteriales > Mycobacteriaceae > Mycobacterium > Mycobacterium sp. NGS49. Next base: position 155,222 of record NZ_JCALCX010000011.1, read on the forward strand.
TCCTACCTGGTCAAGGCGACTGACGGACATGCCGACTACTTCCTGGCTGACCGCGCATGGTTCTACGTTGTACTGCTCAGCATCGGCTACATGGTCAGCCGTGGCCTTGCCAAGAGCGGTATTCGTCATCGCAACGATGCGTAATCACCTCTGAGAGAAGCCAACACGATGGCGGTGGCCTGCGGCCGACACGGCGGCAGGCCACTTCTCTTATTCAATGACCTTCAAAGACTCACCCCTGCAGCATGTTTCGCTATTTGACCCAAAGGACTGGCGACCCGAATATCCCGAATCGTAAGGAAGACAACGTGCCCCACCCAAGCACCGACCGGCTCATAAGCCAACTTCGCATTCTGCATCACCTGACCAACACCGAGGCGCAGATCGCACAGACTAGGCTGGGGCAGGCTCGCGACGACAGTGTGCGCCAAGAACTCACCAACAACGCGGCCAATGCGCAAGAACGCGCAAAGCTGATCGCGGCGGCGCTGCGTGATCTCGGTGGTGTGCCCGACGTAATCACTCCCGCCCTGGGCCGGGCAACCGCGCTGGTCAAGACCCTAGTGGAGCAAGGGCAACCCCTGGCCGGCGCGTTGTTCAGTGACCTCGCCCTCGAACACCAACTACTGGACCGCGCACGCTATCTTGAGGCCCTCGCCGAGGCCGCGGATCACCCCGACACCCGGCTCCTTGCGCGGCGCCTGCAGACTGCGCATCAAGAGACTGTTGATTGGATCAACGCGGTACTCACCCAAGAGGCCACCGGACGATCCACCGCGGTGCGGCCCACGCCCGTACAGGAGGCGGTGAGTCGACTCACTAAAGTCGCCTATTACCCGGCCCGCTGGGCCGCTGCGCGGATCGACGAAGCTGCCGAGGCACTTGGCCGCTTCCGGTCGCGCTTCGAGACCGTCATCGAAGCCACCGTCGATTCCTTCACCGCCGGCCGCGACGCTGGACTGGACAGAGCCGAACAGATTGCCAGCGGAAAAGGGGCGCGCGGCACCGCGAGCACCCTGCACCGCACCCGCAGCGTGACTGGTGGCCTCACCGAGGACGAACTTCCCGTCGACAACTACGACGAGCTCACCGTCAACGAAGTCGCCGCCGAGGTCCAGCAACTGACCGACGCGGACGCGTTGACCGCGCTGCTACGTTATGAACAGAACAACAAGGAGCGCAAGGGCGCGACCAGCGCCATCGAGAATCAACTCGGGACGAGCAACAGCAACTAGGACGGCGCCCGGCCCGCTACATACTGGCGATCAGTCGCTTGACTCGCTCGTCGACCGCCCGGAACGGGTCTTTGCACAGCACGGTGCGCTGCGCCTGATCGTTGAGCTTGAGGTGTACCCAGTCGACGGTGAAATCGCGGCCGGCGGCCTGCGCGGCACTGATGAACTCGCCGCGCAACCTGGCGCGGGTGGTCTGCGGCGGCCGGTCGACGGCGTCGGCGATTTCCTCGTCGGTGGTGACCCGGGCAGCCAGGCCCTTGCGCTGCAGGAGATCGAACACACCGCGGCCACGCTTGATGTCGTGATATGCCAGGTCCAGCTGCGCGATCTTCGCGTCGGACAGTTCCATGTTGTATCGGTCCTGGTAACGCTGGAACAACTTGCGCTTGATCACCCAGTCGATCTCGGTATCCACCTTCGCGAAATCCTGGCTTTCCACGGCGTCGAGCTGGCGACCCCACAGATCGACGACCTGCTCAATTTGCGCGTTGGGTTCGCGGGTCTGCAGGTGCTCGACGGCACGGCTGTAGTACTCGCGCTGGATGTCGAGCGCGCTGGCCTGGCGTCCTCCTGCCAGCCGGACGGGCCGGCGGCCGGTGGTGTCGTGGCTGACTTCGCGGATGGCGCGAATGGGGTTATCGAGGGAGAAGTCGCGGAACGGTACCCCGGCTTCGATCATTTCCAGGACCAGCGACGCCGTGCCCACCTTGAGCATGGTGGTGGCTTCGCACATGTTGGAGTCACCCACGATGACGTGCAACCGACGATACTTCTCCGCGTCGGCATGCGGCTCGTCGCGAGTGTTGATGATGGGCCTGCTGCGTGTGGTGGCGCTCGACACGCCCTCCCAGATGTGCTCGGCACGTTGTGACAAGCAGAAGGTGGCGGCCTTCGGGGTCTGCAGCACCTTGCCGGCACCGCAGATCAGCTGGCGGGTCACCAGGAACGGCAGCAGTACATCGGAGATCCGGGAGAACTCACCGGCGCGCACGATCAGGTAGTTCTCGTGACAGCCGTAAGAGTTGCCCGCCGAGTCGGTGTTGTTCTTGAACAGGTAGATGTCGCCGCCGATACCCTCGTCGGCAAGCCGCTGCTCGGCATCGATGAGCAGATCCTCGAGCACCCACTCACCGGCCCGGTCGTGGGTCACCAATTGAATCAGACTGTCGCATTCTGCGGTTGCATACTCGGGGTGGCTGCCCACGTCCAGATACAAGCGTGCGCCATTACGCAGGAAAACATTTGAGCTGCGACCCCACGACACCACCCGCCGGAAAAGGTAGCGGGCCACCTCGTCCGGAGACAGTCGGCGATGCCCGTGAAAGGTGCAGGTGACACCGAACTCGGTCTCGATGCCCATAATTCGTCGCTGCACGTAATCGAGGGTACTTGTTGTTGAAATGGCGCGGTGCGCAAGCCACGCCAGCGACGGCTAAGATTGCGGCTGCCCCCTTCGGGCACTCGGGGTGTCAGGTAATTCCTGCGGCGCGGAATGTGGCGAAACATTTCAGAGAATCTGCTTCCGGGCAACCACGCGGACCCGGCTCGCGTGCAAGCGCTTGAGCGCTACCGCGTCCTCGACATGCCGCCGGACCGGGTGGTGGGACGAATCGCCGGCTTGGCGGCCCGATCTCTGAACATGCCGATGGCGACGGTGTCGATCGTCGGCGAGGATGACATCTGGTTCATTGCCGTGCACGGTCTTCCCGCCCTGAAACGAGTCGACCGAGACGACGGACTGTGCGCGTCGGCCGTCATGTGCGACAGCCCGTACGTGGTGCAGGACGCGCTGTCCGACCCGCGAACTGCCGACAACGGATTTGTTCGCGAACATCAGATCCGGTTCTACGCGTGCGCTCCCATCGTGACCTTCGACGGGTACGGCCTCGGGACGGTGGCCGTGATGGACACCAAGGTGCGCGCCCTGACGAACGAACAGCTCTCGGTGCTGCAGGACCTGGCGGCGATCGTGATGGAGCAGCTCAATTTGCGGCTGACCTCGCTGGACGCGCTGGGAGTGGAGCGCGGTCTGCGCAACGCCGCCGAGTACGCCCGCGACGACGCCCGTTTCCAGCGCTACCGCGCCCAGGATGCGCGCGACACGGCGCAACGGGAGCGCGACGATGCGCGGCAGGATCGCGACGTCGCGATTCGCGACCGCAACATCGCGGAGTACGACCGCGACATGACCGAGGAGTACGCCGCGGTCCTGCAGCGAACGTTGCTTCCACCGATGCTGCCGTCCGTCGACGGTGCCTCGTTGGCGGCGCATTACCACCCCGCTTCCTCGCGCCGGGTCGGCGGGGATTTCTACGACGTATTCGCCCTGAGGGAAGGCCGGTGGGCATTCTTCATCGGCGACGTCGAAGGCCACGGTGTCGACGCCGCCGTGGTGACATCGTTGATCCGCTACACGTTGCGCTCTGCGGCACTGCACTACAGCAACCCCATCGACGGGCTTGCCGAACTCAACGAAGTGTTGCTTCGCGAGCTACACCCGCGGCGCTTCTGCACCGTCCTGTACGGAAGCTTGCAGCGTGGACCGGATGGTCAGGGCTTCGCCGTCACTATCGCGACGGGAGGTCACCCACCGGCGTTACTGCTCGACCACGGGTGCCGGACGGCGACCGAGGTCCGTTCCGCCGAGGGCACACTCGTCGGGTTGCGAGCAGATGCGAAGTTCCACACCTGCGACGTCATCCTGCGCCCGGGCCAGACCCTGCTGTTCTACACCGACGGCATCGTGGAAGCCCGGCGGGGTGCAGACCCGTTCAACGAGGCAAGCCTGGCCGCCTTCGCCGCCGAGCACGCCGGACCCGATGCCGCTCGTCTGATAGACGAGCTCGCCACGTTGATCCCCAAACTGGGGCCTCAGGACGACATCGCACTAATGGCAATCAGCGCCGACTAGTTGTCCCCGGCCCCCAGTATCGTGTATCCGAATATGAAAGTTAGTCTGTCCGAAACTTCACGTGGGTTTTCGGAGGGCTGCCTGGTATGCCGCTGTGGATGGCGCTACCGCCGGAAGTTCATTCCTCGCTGTTGAGTCAAGGCCCCGGTCCAGGACCGCTGATCGCGGCCGCCGCGGCGTGGCAATCACTCGCCGACGAGTACACCGCTGCGGCCGACGAAGTCAGTGCACTGATTGCCGAGACGCGGTCGGCCTGCTGGGAAGGTTCAGCCGCTGATTCGTGGGTGGCCGCCCACGCGCCCTTTGTGGCATGGCTGCGCGGCGCAAGCGCCGACAGCCTGGCCGCGGCCGCCCGGCATGCGGTGAGCGCCGCGGCGTATTCCGCGGCTCTCTCGGCCATGCCCACCCTGGCGGAGTTGGCCGCCAACCGCGCTACCCATACGGCTTTGGTCGTGACGAATTTCTTCGGCATCAATACCATCCCCATCGCCGTCAACGAGTCCGATTACCTGCGGATGTGGATTCAGGCCGCCACCACCATGAGCGCTTACGAAGCCAGCTCGGCGACGGCGATCGCAGCGACGCCGGCGGCGGTGCCACCTCCGCAAGTGCTGAAAACCACCGGGATGGGGCAAGCCCAGTCGGCGGCGTCGCTCGATCCGGGGCGGATGCTGCTGAACGCGCTCGAACCGATCCTGAACAGCTTCGGCATCAACCCACTGATCCGAAATCCATTGGTCTCCAACGTCGTGACTACCTTTATCGCCGACTTTCTGGAGCACTTCGGCGTGTATTGGGACCCCGGCGCCGGGATGCTCAACGGACTCGACTACGAGTACTATGCCGACGCGACCCAACCGATGTGGTACCTCGCCCGAGGCCTCGAACTCATCGGGGACTCCATGCAGATGACGCAGAACCCGACGCAGGCTATGCAGTACATGCTGGCCCTCGCCATCTTCGACTGGCCCACTCACATAGCCCAATTGGGCAGTGCCATCACCCAGTCCCCGATGCTGGTGGCCGCTGCGGGCGGCGCGATGGTGTTGCCCGCTGCGCAGGCGAGCGGGCTGGAGGGGCTGGCTGGCCTGGCGGCACCCCCCCAACCTCTTGTCGCTGCTGAACCGTCGGCCGAACCCGCCCCGGCCAATGCCTGGCCGGCGTCGGGGATGAGTCCGTCGACAGCCACCGTGGCCGCAGCACCGACGGGGGCGCCTGCGCCCGCCCCTGCATCCTCCGCCGCCCCCGCCTCCGCCGGTACGGTGCCGCCTGCGCCGCCCGCCGCCGGGACCGGATTCGTACCTCCATATGCGTTGGGTCCGCCCGGCATCGGGTTCGGTTCAGGGATGTCAGCAAGCGCCAGCGCGGGCGCCAAGAAAAAAGCGCCCGAACCCGACAGTGCCCCCGCGGTGGCGCAGTCGCGCGCCGCCATCCGCCGACAGGCGCGGGCACGGGCGCGGACCACGCAGCGTCAGCACGGCCACAAATTCATGGATATGCGGGTCGAGGTCGACCCGGACTGGGAGGAACCGACGGTCACGGACGCGCCCACGGCGTCGCACCGTGGCGCTGAGGACCTAGGGACGGCGGGCGTGGTGAGCAACGACTCCGTCACCCAGGCTGCGGGATTGGCCCGGATGAGGGACGATTTCGGCAGCGGCCCGACCACGCCGATGGTGCCCAGAAGCTGGCGGTAAACAGAGCATGGCCCCGACTACCGATTGTTGCCGGGCCGTGCGCGTCGTCAAGCGCACCAGACCGAAGCTGTGCTACTCGGGGGATTCACCCTCATGTTCTACCGGCGCTTCGGAACCTTCCGCCGCCGCGGTTTCCGGGGCCTCAGTCGCATCGGTGTCCTGCAGCAGTGATTCCAGCGCGGTGCGGTTGATGCGGCGGAAGGCCCGCCGCGGCCGGTTGACGTCGAGGATCGCGACTTCGAGGGTGGCCTCGCTCAGGGATGGCTGACCGTTGGTTGCGTTGTCGGGGCTGTTGGCGCGCAACGCGTTGACCGCGATTCGCAGCGCATCGGCAAGATCGGCGTTTTCGGTGTAGGACTCCTTGAGCGCGTTGATGATCGGCTCTGTGGTGCCACCCATCACCACGTAATGCGGCTCGTCGGCGATCGACCCGTCGTAGGTGATCCGATACAGCTCAGGCGCTTTCGTCTCGCCGTAGTGCGCGACCTCGGCCACACACAGTTCCACCTCGTAGGGCTTGGCTTGTTCGGTGAAGATGCTGCCCAGCGTTTGGGCGTAGACGTTGGCCAGCTGGCGCCCGGTGACGTCACGCCGGTCGTAGGCGTACCCGCGGGTGTCGGCGAATTGGATTCCGCCGCGGCGCAAGTTGTCGAACTCGTTGAACTTGCCGGCCGCGGCAAAGCCGACCCGGTCGTAGAGTTCGCTGATTTTCTGCAACGATCGCGACGGGTTCTCGGCAACGAACAGCACGCCGTCGGCGTAGGCCAACGCCACGACGCTGCGGCCACGGGCGATGCCCTTGCGCGCGAGCTCGCTGCGCTCGCGCATCGCCTGTTCCGGCGAGATGAAGTACGGGAAGCTCACTTCTCACCACCATCGGGCCCGAAGGTGTCAGCGCGTGAGCGGGTTTCGATGACGTCGCGGGCGAGTTCAGCGATGCGACGCTCCGCGATCTCCACCGCTCCGTCGGCGTCGATGCTGACCGCGGTCGGATAGATACCGCGGACCAGGTCCGGTCCCCCGGTGGCGGAGTCGTCGTCGGCGGCGTCGTACAGCGCTTCCACGGCAACCCGCAAGGCCGAATCCGCATCGCTGACTTGGGAATACAGCTTCTTGATCGATGACTTCGCGAAAATCGAGCCCGAGCCCACCGACTGGTAACCCTCTTCCTCAATGTTCCAGCCACCGGCGGCATCGAAAGACACAATGCGCCCGGCCGACTCGCGGTCGGCGGCATGCATGTCGTAGCCCACCAACAGCGGCAGCGCGACCAAACCCTGCATCGCGGCCGGCAGGTTGCCCCGCACCATGATGGCCAGCCGGTTGACCTTCCCGGCGAATGTCAGCGGGACACCCTCGAGCTTTTCGTAATGCTCGAGCTCGACGGCGTAGAGCCGGGCGAACTCGACGGCGATCGCGGCGGTGCCTGCGATGCCGGTGGCGGTGTAATCGTCGGTGATGTACACCTTGCGCACATCGCGGCCGGCGATCATGTTGCCCTGCGTAGAGCGGCGGTCACCGGCGATCAGCACACCACCGGGGTACTTCAGCGCCACGATGGTGGTGCCGTGCGGCAACTGGTCGCCCACGGTTGCGGCGCTGAGACTTGCGGGCAGCAGATCCGGCGCCTGACGCCGCAGGAAATCAGCGAAGGACGACAGGTCTACGGCTGGTAATCCGGGTTGTGCTGAATTGGTGGACAAGCGATCGGGCAACGACCAGGTCACTGTCCGCCCTTTTGGACGTAAGCACGCACGAAGTCTTCGGCGTTCTCTTCGAGGACGTCGTCAATCTCGTCGAGCAGATCGTCGGTCTCCTCGGTCAGCTTCTCGCGGCGCTCCTGGCCTGCGCCCGCCGCGCCGGTGATGTCGTCGTCGTCGCCACCACCACCACCGCGTTTAGTCTGCTCCTGCGCCATCGCCGCCTCCTGCTTTGTCATGGGCCGCGAGCGCCGTCACACGCTCGCAAGCTTTTCTCTACCCTACCGTTCAGCGCCGACATTTCGTCGGTCTAATTACCACCTAAGCACTGCTGCCCGACTGCCTCTCGAGTCATACCGGGCCACAGCGTCATCGAACTAACTCGTGAGTTGTTCCACCAGTTCGACGGCGCTGTCAACAGAGTCGAGCAGCGCTCCGACGTGCGCCTTGCTGCCCCGCAGGGGCTCGAGCGTGGGGATCCGCACCAGCGAATCCCCGCCCAGGTCGAAAATCACCGAGTCCCAACTCGCTGCTGCGATGTCGGCGCCGAACCGGCGCAGGCATTCGCCACGAAAGTACGCGCGGGTGTCGGTCGGCGGATTGTCGACCGCGGCCAGCACCTGCAACTCGGTGACCAGCCGCTTCATCGAGCCGCGGGCCACCAGCCGGTTGTACAGGCCCTTGTCCAGCCGGACGTCGGAGTACTGCAGGTCCACCAGGTGCAGTCGGGGTGCGGACCAGTTCAGGTTCTCCCGCTGCCGGAACCCTTCCAGCAGCCGCAGCTTGGCCGGCCAGTCCAGTAGCTCGGCACACTCCATCGGATCACGTTCAAGCAGATCGAGCACCTCTGCCCAGGTTTCCACCACGTGCGACGCACGCGGGTCCGGGTCGCGGCTGTCCACCAGCTTGGCCACCCGATCCAGATAGATGCGTTGCAGCGCAAGCGCCGTCAGTTCCCGGCCATCGGCCAAAGCGACCGTTTGGCGCAGGGAGGGATCGCGGCTGATCGCGTGGACCGCATGCACCGGGCGGGCCAGCGCCAGGTCGGTCAGATCGATGCCCTCCTCGATGAGGTCGAGGACCAGGGCCGTGGTGCCCAGCTTCAGGTACGTCGATGTCTCGGCCAGGTTGGCGTCGCCGATGATGACGTGCAACCGCCGGTACCTGTCGGCGTCGGCGTGCGGTTCGTCGCGGGTGTTGATGATGCCCCGTTTGAGAGTCGTCTCCAGCCCGACCTCGACCTCGATGTAGTCGGAGCGTTGCGAGAGCTGGAAGCCGGCCTCGTCGCCGGAGGCGCCGATGCCAACCCGCCCCGAGCCGGTCACCACCTGTCGCGACACCAGGAATGGAGTGAGGCCGGCGATGATCGCCGAGAACGGTGTCTGCCGCGACATCAGGTAGTTTTCGTGGGAGCCGTAGGAGGCGCCCTTGCCGTCGACGTTGTTCTTGTAGAGCTGCAGCTTCGCCGCGCCTGGGACGCTGGCGACGTGCCGGGCCGCAGCCTCCATCACACGCTCGCCGGCTTTGTCCCAGATCACGGCGTCCATCGGGTCGGTGCATTCCGGCGCGGAATACTCCGGGTGCGCGTGGTCGACGTAGAGGCGCGCGCCGTTGGTCAAGATCATGTTCGCCGCGCCCACCTCGTCGGCGTCGACGACCGGTGGCGGTCCCGCCGAGCGGCTCAGATCGAAGCCGCGGGCATCCCGCAGTGGGGACTCGACCTCGTAGTCCCACCGGGTTCGCTTGGCGCGCTGAATACCGGCGGCGGCCGCGTAGGCCAGCACCGCCTGTGTCGAAGTGAGGATCGGGTTGGCGGTCGGGTCTGACGGCGAGGAGATGCCGTACTCGACCTCCGTCCCGATAATCCGTTGCATGAGTTAAAGACTACGGTCCCGCCATGACCCCCGATCAGCAGTGGGTGGCTCGCGCCGAAATGGACGCAGCCATGCCCGGTTATTGTGAGCCGCCATGAGCCCTTCACTGCGCTCGCCGGCACGCCGGGCAACGGTCACCGAGGAGGCTGAAAGCTGGTTCCTGAAGCGCGGTCTGCCCTCGCTCTTGACGACTCGCGGAAGGTGGCGGCGACTGTGGTCGCGATCGGCTCCGATGTTGACGGCTTACGCGACCATGCATTGCTGGACCGTGCCGATCCTTTTCCTGACCGGTGGCAGGACAGAAGTCGTCATCGACGGCGAGCCGTCCGTCAAGGAATGGTCGCTGCTGGGGCTCATCGGACTGGCGCCACTGGCGATGGCCATCACCGGGTGGTGGGTGTCCCGTATCTCCGATCGCCGCTACCGGGCGATCGCGTCCACCGTGGCGGTAACCATTGTGGGGGTCGTCATCGTCGTCGAAATGGGCCCGTCGCACCTGCCCGAAGTGTTCGTGACCGCGGCGGTACTCATGGTCCTCACGGGCTGCGGTGTCGGGTCGGTGGTCGGTTGGGCGATGCGCATGACGTTGTCGCATCTCACCTCGGTCGGCGGCCTCGCGGTGCGGGCGCTGCCGGTGGTGCTGCTGACCACCCTGGTTTTCTTCAACGGGAACGTCTGGTTGATGTCGTCGATGATCAGCGGTGACCGGCTGGCTTTGGCGATCGTCTTCCTCGTTGGCATCGCCGCGGCGTTCGTGGTCTCGGCGACCGCAGAGCGAGTCAGGCCGATGTTGCGGTCACTGGCAGCGGTACCCAAAGACTCCGACCGCCTGGCTGCTACGCCGTTCGAGGCGATGCCGGACCCGGCGAGCAGTCCCCGGCTGACCCGCGCCGAGCGCGTCAACGTGATCTTCGTGCTGGCCGCTTCGCAGCTGGCGCAGATCACCGTGGTCGCCGCGCTGACGGCGAGCATTTACGTGACCCTCGGCCTGATCGTGCTCACGCCGGCTCTGCTCAAGGAGTGGGCCCGCACGACGGACACCGACACAACGGTGCTGGGCCTGACGGTCCCGGTACCCGATTCCCTGATCCATCTGTGCCTCTTCCTGGGCGCCCTGACGTTTATGTACGTCAGCGCCCGCGCGGCCGGCGACGGCGATTACCGCGCAAATTTCGTCGACCCGCTGATCGATGACCTGCACGCCACGCTGACCGCCCGCAACCGTTATCGCAACCGCGTGGCAACCGCGCCGGTGACCAATGTTGACGCCGCTGACCTGGGTGATTAGGTTCACCCTGGTGTCCGCCCCTCAATCGCCTTCAGCAGCCCACCAGGATTCGGGCGACCTTTCCGGAAAACGCTACGGGGAAGTGCTTCTCGTAACACCCGGCGAGGCAGGCCCCCAAGCCACCGTCTACAACAGCTTCCCCCTCAACGACTGCCCCGCCGACCTGTGGTCGGCGTTGGACGCACACGCCATCGCGACCGAGCACGGTGCCGCCACGGCACTGCTCAACGGTCCCCGCTACTGGCTCATGAACAGCATCGAAAAGACTCAGCAAGGTCCGCAGATCATCAAGAATTTCGGCGGCATCGACATGATCCTGCAGGCCACCGTGCTGCTGGCATCGATGAACCCGAACCCGTACACCGTCAATCAGGTCAGCCGCAACACGGTGTTCGTCTTCGACGCCGGCCAGGAGATCTACGAACTCCAGGACCCGCACGGCCGGCAGTGGGTCATGCAGACCTGGAGTCAGGTGGTCGACCCAACCCTGTCCCGGGCCGACCTGCCCAAGCTCGGCGACCGCCTCAAACTGCCGGCGGGCTGGACCTACCATTCGCGTGTACTCACCGACACGCTTAGGGTCGACACCACGGCCACGGCCGCCCAGGTGCTGCAGGACGACCTGACCAACAGCTATTCCCTGGTGACCTAGGCGCGGTCCGCTACAGGTACTGACCCAGGTTCGACTCGGTGTCGATGGCCCGCGACGCGCTCGACGACTTGCCGGTGACCAGGGTGCGGATGTACACGATCCGCTCGCCCTTCTTGCCCGAGATCCGCGCCCAGTCGTCGGGGTTGGTGGTGTTGGGCAGGTCCTCGTTCTCGGCGAACTCGTCGACGATGGAGTCGAGCAGATGCTGGATGCGCAGACCCGGCTGGCCCGTCTCCAACACCGACTTGATCGCGTTCTTCTTCGCGCGGTCGACCACGTTCTGGATCATGGCCCCGGAGTTGAAGTCCTTGAAGTACATGACTTCCTTGTCACCGTTGGCGTAGGTGACCTCCAGGAACCGGTTGTCATCGATCTCGGCGTACATCCGCTCGACGACCTTCTCGATCATCGCGCTGATGCAGGCGCCGCGGTCACCGCTGAACTCGGCGAGGTCGTCGGCGTGCACCGGCAGCGTTTCGACCAGGTACTTGGAGAAGATGTCCTGCGCCGCTTCGGCGTCCGGTCGCTCGATCTTGATCTTCACGTCCAGGCGGCCGGGCCGCAGGATGGCCGGGTCGATCATGTCCTCGCGGTTGGAGGCACCGATCACGATGACGTTCTCGAGCCCCTCCACACCGTCGATCTCGGACAGCAGCTGCGGCACCACGGTGGTCTCGACATCTGACGAAACGCCGGTACCGCGGGTGCGGAAGATCGAGTCCATCTCGTCGAAGAACACGATCACCGGGGTGCCTTCGGAGGCCTTCTCGCGGGCCCGCTGGAAGATCAGCCGGATGTGCCGCTCGGTCTCGCCGACGAACTTGTTGAGCAGCTCCGGGCCCTTGATGTTGAGGAAATACGACTTCGCCTCACGTGCGTCGTCGCCGCGCAGGTCGGCCATCTTCTTGGCCAGCGAGTTGGCGACGGCTTTGGCGATGAGCGTCTTACCGCAACCCGGCGGGCCGTACAGCAACACCCCTTTGGGCGGCCGCAACGCGTACTCCCGGTAGAGCTCCTTGTGCAGGAACGGCAATTCGACGGCGTCGCGAATCTGTTCGATCTGACGCGTCAGGCCGCCGATGTCCTCGTAACTGACGTCGGGGACCTCTTCCAGCACCAGGTCTTCGACCTCGGCCTTCGGAATGCGCTCGAAGGCATAGCCGGCCTTGGTGTCCACCAGAAGCGAGTCGCCCGGGCGGAGCCGCCGGGGCCGGCTGTCGTCGTTGAGGGCATCGGGGTGGCCTTCGGGCAGATCCTCGGCGACCAACGGCTCGGCCAGCCACACGATGCGCTCCTCGTCGGCGTGGCCGACCACGAGGGCACGGTGGCCGTCGCCCAGCACCTCGCGCAGGGTGGAAATTTCACCGACCGATTCGTAGGTCCCCGCCTCGACAACCGTCAGCGCCTCGTTCAGCCGGACGGTCTGGCCCTTCTTCAGGACCGAGGTGTCGATGTTGGGCGAGCACGTCAGTCGCATCTTGCGACCCGAGGTGAACACGTCCACGGTTTCGTCGCCGTGGGTCCCCAGCAAGACGCCGTAACCGCTCGGCGGTTGTCCCAGCCGGTCGACTTCCTCCCGTAGCGCCAACAGCTGTTGGCGGGCTTCTTTAAGAGTTTCCATTAATTTGGAATTGCGGGCCGCAAGCGAGTCGATTCGGGCCTCGAGCTGATGCACATCGCGAGCAGAACGCGCCGGGTTCTGGTGAGCAACCGCGTTGTCGAGTTGCTCACGCAGGGCAGCAGCTTCACGCCGCAGCTGTTCGAGCTCGGCGGCATCGTCGCTGGACAGGGGGATATCGCGGGGGTTCTTGAATGCTTCAGAACGCTCTGAGTCACCCATGTTGCGCTCCTTTCCCGCACCAGGAATAGGTGTGGCGGATACCCTCAACGCTACCGGCCAACCGCGTTTGATGTGCGCAGTCAAATACCGTTTGAAAGTTACAAGTTGGGTCACGCTGGTAATCTCGGCTTCTACTCGGGCCGAGCGAAAGGACTTCCGTGACCGTGAAATCCCTAGCCACAGGCTTTCTGACCGCCCCGGCCACCCCTTTTGCGAACCGCATTGTGACGTGCGACGCACTCTGCTTCGTTGCCTGCATTTGAGCCCGTCCCTGATGTCCGGCAACTTCTCGGTAACACTGGGCGCCGCTCTGACGGTGGTATTGGCGTTCGGCACGGGTTGCTCGCACGACAATGCGCGGCAACTGGACTCGGTTCAGACGTCCGGGCCGCCGATCACTTCGGTTGCCTCGGCGGCGCCGCCCAGCACTCCCCTGCCACCACCCGAAGCGCTCACCGACGTGCTGTCCCACCTGGCCGACCCCGCGGTGCCGGGCAGCAACAAACTGAGTTTGGTCCAGGGGTCGACACCCGAGACGGCCGCGGCGCTGGACAGGTTCACCACCGCCGCACGCGACGGCGGCTACCTGCCGATGACGTTCACAGTGAACAACGTCGCGTGGTCGGCGATCGACCCGTCGGACGTGATGGCCACCGTGATCGTCAGGACCGCCAATCCCGACCGGCGGGAATTCACCTTCCCGATGCAATTCGCGCCGTACCTGGGGGGCTGGCAGCTGTCCCACAAAACTGCGGAAATGCTGCTCGCCCTGCAAAATGCCAGGAGTTCGCAATCTCCTACCCCACCCGCGCCGCCGAGTCCCGCGCCGGCGCCCAGCGTCGAGGCGGGAACGACACCAAGCCCGTCCCCGACTCCCTGAGCCGATGTGGATCGGTTGGCTCGAGTTCGACCTACTGCTGGGCGACGTGCGATCACTCAAACAAAAGCGGTCGGTGATCCGGCCCGTCGTCGCGGAGCTGCAACGTAAGTTCAGCGTGTCGGCCGCCGAAACCGATTCACACGATCTGCACCGACGGGCCGGCATCGGGGTGGCCGTGGTGTCGAGAGACCGGGCTCACGCCGTTGATGTCCTCGATGCAGCCGAGCGCCTGGTCGCCGCACACCCGGAGTTCGAGCTGCTCTCCGTGCGGCGCGGGTTGAACCGAAGCGACGATTAGCCATCGCGTCCCACGCGTTTGCGGCCCAGCGGCGCGGGAGCTACCGCGCCCGGCGCCAGCCGCCTGGTGGCAACGAGAAACGCGGTGTGGCCGCGCATCGAATGTTGGGGCCGCACGGCCAGACCCACGACGTTCCAGCCGCGCTGCATCGTCTCCCAGGACCGCGGTTCGGTCCAACACTGCTGGGCCCGCACCGCTTCAACCACCTTCGACAGTTGCGTGACGGTCGCGACGTAGATGAGCAGCACTCCGCCTGAAACCACCAACCGCGATACCGAGTCCAGCACCTCCCACGGCGCCAGCATGTCCAGCACCGCCCGGTCGCATGAGCCGTCCGGCAGTTCGGACTCGGCGAGGTCGCTGACGATCAGTTGCCAATTGTGGGGTAACTGCCCGTGGAAATTCGAGACGTTGCGACGGGCGTGCTCGGCGTGGTCGGCCCGCTGTTCGTAGGAGATGACCTCGCCCTGCGGCCCCACCGCTCGCAGCAGCGACAGGGTCAGCGCGCCCGATCCGGCACCGGCTTCCAACACCCGCGCGCCAGGGAAGATATCTCCTTCGTGGACGATCTGGGCGGCGTCCTTGGGGTAGATCACCTGCGGTCCGCGCGGCATCGACATGACGTAGTCGACAAGCAGCGGACGCAGCACCAGGAAAAGGGCCCCGTTGCTGGATTTGACGACACTGCCCTGCTCGAGCCCGATCAAGGCGTCGTGCGCGATCCGGCCGCGATGGGTGTGGAACTCGGCGCCCGGAGTCAGGGTGATCGTGTAATGACGGCCCTTGGCATCGGTGAGCTGGACGCGTTCCCCGACGCTCAACGGACCGGTTGCTGACACGGCGTCTAGCGTGCCAGCCGACTCGCCGCCGGTCGTGCCCGGGGTTGTCGGCGCTGCGTCCTAGGCTGCGAATATGACGCAGCGGTTGGAGGCGGGCCCAAGGCCGGCGCTGTCGCCGTCGCGGGCCGCGGACTTCAAGCAGTGCCCGCTGCTGTACCGGTTCCGGGCGATCGACCGGTTGCCGGAGGCTCCGTCGACTGCTCAGTTGCGCGGCTCGGTGGTGCACGCCGCCCTCGAACAGCTCTACGCGCTGCCCGCGGTGCAGCGAGGACCCGACACTGCCCTCGCTCTGCTCGATGCGGCGTGGGACCGGGTGATTGCCGGCGAGGCCGACTTGACCGAGGGCCTGGACGGGGACGTCCGAGCCCAGCTGCTGAACGAGGCGCGTGCGCTGCTCTCGGGCTACTACCGGCTGGAGGATCCGACGCGGTTCGAGCCGCAATCCTGCGAGCAGCGGGTGGAGGTGGAGCTCGCCGACGGGACGCTGCTGCGTGGTTACATCGACCGCATCGATGTCGCGCTCAACGGCGAACTGCGCGTCGTGGACTACGAGACCGGCAGGGCGCCCCCGGTCGCACGGGCACTGGCCGAGTTCAAGGCCCTGTTTCAGATGAAGTTCTATGCCGTGGCGCTGTTCCGTTCCCGCGGCGTGCTGCCGGCCCGCTTGCGCCTGATCTATCTGGCCGACGGCCAGGTGCTCGACTACACACCGGAGCACGATGAACTGCTGCGGTTCGAGAAGACCTTGATGGCAATTTGGCGCGCGATTCAAACCGCGGGCCAGACCGGCGATTTCCGGCCCAGCCCCTCACGGTTGTGCGACTGGTGTCCCCATCAAGCGCATTGCCCGGCGTTCGGTGGGACTCCCCCGCCGTACCCCGGCTGGCCCGAGTACGCGTCCGCCCGGCCGGCCACCGGACCTGTCGATCCGGCGGCCTGACCGGTGCGGTCTCAGGAGGACCCGCTGGCCTGCTCGGCCTGCCGCTTCCGCTTCTCGGCCTGAGCCAGATCCTCGAGTCGATTCGCCTGGCTTCGCTTGCTCGCCGCCTCGCTGCGCTTCTCGCGAGCATCCTCCAACTTCGATTCGGCAGCACGCGTGGCGATCTTCTCGACGGTCTTCGTTCGCTCCGTAACCCGTTCTTTCGCGGACTCGGCGGCTTTGTTGCGGTCAGCGGCCACGGCTTCGGCGCGCTTCTTGGCTGATTCGCTGCGCTGACGAGCCGACTCGGCGGCTTGTTGCTTGCGCTCGTCGGCACCGCTGCGCGCCTCGTCGATCTGCCGCACCGTAGCTGCGCGGGCTTCCTTCTGATCCTGGACGGCCTGCTCGCGGGCCTGGTCCAGTTTCGCGTCCGCCTGCTCTTTGCGCGTTTTCGCCCGCGCGTCGAGAGCCGCTGCTCGCCCAAGCGTGTCGGTGCGCTCAACGAGTGCCGTCCCGCGCTTGACCAACTCGGGGTCACGCAGCACGTTGCCGACGGTGGTGTCGAGCGTGCCCAGCGCGCGCTCATAGAAAAGACGCACGGGCGCTTCGGTTCGCATCCGGTTGACAAACCGGTCCTCGACCAACTGGAGCGGGTACCGGGCGAGTTGATACTGAAACCGCAGTACGGCGAATGGCACATCGGTAATGGTCATGGACTCTCTCCTATATTTCGCCGGCTCAATTCAGGCCGGCACTGTCGGACAAGTTCTCGGCACGGCGCCGAAGGCGATCCGCTTCGGATTCGTCGTTCGAGGCCACCTGAACATCGCTCTGGTGCTCGGCAGCCGCGCCGATGACATCGTCGGCGGCATCCCGCATTTCTTCCCGTTCTTCGGCCTTGGCCTGCTGGGCTTCGCGCTGCGCCTCCCTTTCCGCCTGGGTGGCCTGCGCGGCGGCCGACTGCTGGGCAGCCTGCTCGGCGGTCCGCTTCTGCTCGGCTTCCTGTGCGGCAATGGTGTTCTTGGCCCACGCAGTCTGCACGTTCGCCTCTACGCGCTCCTGCGCAGCCTTCGCCTTGGCTTCCGCTTCTTGCTTGCGGGCCTGTTCGGCCTCGGCGTCGGCGACGGCCGCAACGGTGTTCGCTTCCTTGCGTTCGTGCGCCTGCGTCTGCTCGAGCTGGCCCTCGGCGGTGAGCGAATCGTTGTTGGTAATCGCGCCGACTACCTCTTTCGCCTTGCCCTTGACCGTGTCCAGCAGACCTTTTCGCGCCTGATTAGCCGGGTTTTGATGACTCATGGATATCTCCTTGCGGCTGTTAGCCGTGACGTTTCTCGCTGTCCCAGGCAGTGATTCCACAACTGGGGCAGTTAAAAACTTCTCTGCGCTGTCTAATCCGATTGCCGGGCAATGCACTTCGTTTTCACGAAGCGATATCCAACAAACGACGCGTTACCCACCAAGGATTTTCAGCGAAGAACGGCTACTCGGCTCAGGCCGGCGGCGACATCTCTTGCAGCACCGTGGGTATCAACTCACTCACGGTGGGATGGATGTGCATAGTACGCGACAGGGTCGTGTAGGGCGCCTTGGCGGACATGACATCGAGGATGCAGTGCACCGCCTCGTCACCACCGACACCGAAGATGGCGGCGCCCAGGATCTCGTCGGTCTCGGCGTCGACGACCACCTTCATGAACCCCTGGGTTTCGCCTTTCTCGACCGCTCGCCCCACTCGGGTCATCGGCCGTTTGCCCACCAGCACCTTGCGGCCTGAGGCGCGTGCCTGGTCGACGGTCATGCCGGCCCGCCCCAGCGGCGGGTCGATATAGAGCGCATAAGTCGTGATGCGGTCGCTGACCCGGCGCGGGTCGTCATCGAGCAGATTGGCGGCGACGATCTCGAAGTCGTTGTACGAGGTGTGGGTGAAGGCGCCTTTGCCGTTGCAGTCCCCCATGGCCCAGATGTGGTCGACGTTGGTCTTGAGTTGGTCGTCGACCACGATGTAGCCACGGGCATCGGTCTGCACGCCGGCCGCGTCCAGGCCCAGGTCGTCGGTGTTGGGTTGGCGCCCCACCGCCAGCAACAGATGGCTGCCCTTGATGGGGGCGGCCCCGGAATGCGGTGTGAGCTCAAACCCGCTGCCGTGCTTGGCAACCCGCACATCATCGGCCCCGACGACCACGTCGATGCCTTCTTCTTCCAGGATTTCCCGAATGGTGGCCGAGACGTCCTCGTCTTCACGTGAGGCAAGCCGCGAGCCCCGCTCGACAACCGTGACCCGGGCACCGAACCGGCGATACATCTGTGCGAACTCCAGCGCAATGTAGCTGCCACCGACGATGACGAGATGTTCGGGAACCGCGTCGAGTTCCATGATCGAGACATTGGTCAAGTAGTCGACCTCGGACAGCCCCGGGATGTTTGGTATCACCGCCCGGCCACCGACGTTGAGGAAGATCCGGTCACCGCGCAGAAGCTGGTCACCCACCCTGACGGTGTGCGGATCCTCGAAGCGGGCGTGCCCGCGAAAGAACGTGGTGCCGTCCATGCCGTCCAGCCATGCTTGGACGCCGTGGCGGTCCTTGAGCATGACGCCGTCTTTGCGGGCCTTGACCTTGGCCATGTCCACCGTGACGGGTCCCGTCCCGACGCCGTACTCCGCGCCGCGCCGGGCCAGGTGAGCGGCATGCGCGCTGGCCACCAAAGTCTTGGTCGGGATACATCCGTAGTTGACGCAGGTTCCGCCGACGTGCTGGCGCTCGATCACCGCGACCCGCTGCCCTGTCGCGCTGAGCCGGCCGGCGAGCGGCGGTCCAGCCTGGCCGGCGCCGACCACGATGGCGTCGAATCGCTGCGTCTCCGTCACAGGGCGGCCGCCGCGGCGACGATGGCAAACGCACCGAGCACGGCAACGGCGTCTTCGAGCAGAGCGATCGGCAGGTCATGGCCGCCGTTCTTGGCGACCAGCGCGCGACGCGCCCGGTATCCGCCCATCGTGCCCAGCACGGCGCCGACGACGCCGGCACCCAGCGCGGCCCACTTGTGCCCCCAGGCAGTACCGATGACCGCGCCGGCGAACCCGCCCATGATGAGGCGGACGGCGAACACGGGTGGCGCCGTGCGCGGCGGTGTCTTGGGCAGCTTGTCGTTCACCAGTTCAGCGACCGCAAGCACGCTCAGGATGACCACCGTGGCCAGGTTCCCCACCCAGGACGCCCAGGTGCCGTGCAGATTGAGCCAGCTGAAGAACACCGCCCAGGCGACCGCGGCGGGAGCCGTCAGTGACCGTAAGCCGGCGACCACACCGATTAACAGCGCGAGAAGAATAACGAGAACCTGCGTCACAGCGATCCCTCCTGGGACAGACGTACAGCCTGGCGACGATAAACAGGAAAGCCCGTGCACAGCTGTCCCAGCGGGACGCTAACACAGGTCGAGTCCGGGCACCGGGTCAGAAACGGCAGAACCTGATGTCGGATGCGAGGATCGCTTTGGCGCCGATGACGGCGAGCTCGTCCATGATGCCGTTGACGCCGCGACGCGGTACCAGCGCCCGCACCGCGACCCAGTCCGGGTCGGCGAGCGGTGCGATAGTCGGTGACTCGAGTCCCGGTGTGATCGCGGTGGCCTTCTCCAGCGCCGACCGCGGGCAGTCGTAGTCGAGCATCAGATATTGCTGGCCGAACACGACGCCCTGTACCCGAGCCACCAGTTGATCGCGGGCCCCACCGGATTGATCCTGCGCGCGTTCGATCAATACGGCTTCCGAATCACACAGCGGCTCACCGAATGCCACCAGGTTGTGCAGGCTCAGGGTGCGGCCCGAACCCACGACGTCGGCGATGGCGTCGGCGACCCCCAGTTGGATCGAAATCTCCACCGCGCCGTCGAGTCTGATCACGGTCGCGTCAATCCCCTTGGCGGCCAGATCTTTTCGCACCAAGTTCGGATATGCGGTGGCGATTCGCTTGCCGGCCAAGTCGGCTACCGCCCACTCCCGCCCGGCTGGCCCGGCATAACGGAACTTGGAGGACCCGAAGCCCAACGCCAGCCGTTCGCGCACCGGGGCATCGGAATCCAGCGCCAAGTCGCGGCCGGTGATCCCCAGGTCGAGTTCTCCGGAACCGACATAGATAGCAATATCTTTCGGACGGAGGAAAAAGAACTCGACGTTGTTGACCGGGTCGATGACGGTGAGGTCCTTGGGATCGGTGCGACGACGGTATCCGGCCTCCGAGAGGATCTCGGTGGCCGGCTCGCTCAGCGCCCCCTTGTTGGGCACCGCGATACGCAACATGCTCACAGCTTCCGGTAGACGTCGTCGAGGGACAGCCCGCGGGAGATCATCAGCACCTGCGTCCAATACAGCAGTTGGCTGATTTCCTCGGCCAGCGCCTCGTCCGGTTCGTGCTCGGCGGCCAACCACACCTCGCCGGCCTCTTCCAGGATCTTCTTGCCCAGCGCGTGCACCCCGGCGTCCAGCGCGGCCACGGTGGCGCTGCCAGCTGGACGGGTGCGGGCGCGTTCACCGAGTTCGGCGAACAGTTCCTCGAAGGTCTTCACGACCAGCGATTGTTTCATGTGCCGGCGCACGCCGTGACGGCTACACAATTTGTGCGACGGTGGGACGCGTAGGTTAAGGACGTCGTCAGGGGACGACATGTGGCGTCAGCGCACGCCGGAGACGGAAACTGACAAGGATGTTCATCGATCGTGACTCCGCCATCGGCCTGCGGTGGCCGCAGCAGGAATTTCAGTGGTCGCCCGCCGACGTGAACGGTTACCATCGGGCCGTTTGCCGGTTCGGTGGTGAGGCTGTCCTGCCCACCTTCGCGATGACTGCACCGGGCGTTTTCGGAGTGGCCTCACCAGATTTTCTGCGCCCGCAGCGACCCGAGTTCTGTTTCCCGGGAATTCGAATGAACCGCGGCGATCTGCTGCACGAAGAACAAGAAGTGGTGGTGCACCGACCGCTTCCCACGGGCGGGCAGTCACAGTCATGCGGCCAGGTGATCGACGTTCAGGATCATCCGGGCGCGGTGGTCCTGGTCCAGCGCGCCGTGATCATCGACACGGACGGCGAGCCGTTGGTCTCTGCAACATCGCGTATCCATGCCCGGGTCAACGGCGCTTCCGGAGGTGCCCACGCACCTGCGACACACGCGGTGCCGGATTGCGAACCGACTGCCGTGTCCGATACCAGGACAGTGGCCAGCCAGGCGATCGACTACCAAAAATACATTCACGGCAGCAAGATGACCGACAACGTGCATACCGACCCGGAGTTCGCCGAAGCGGCGGGTTTCCCCCGAACGATTCTCCAGGGTGTGTGCACGTACGGGATAGTCTGCGCAACGGTAGTCAAGACGCTGCTGGCTGACGATCCAACCCGAGTGCGCCGTTACTCGGCGCGGTTCCTGCACGTGGTTTTCCCGGGCGACCTCCTGCGCACCCGCATGTGGGCGGACGGGCAACAGTGCATATTCGTCACGTCGGTGCCCGAGCGAAGCGACATTCCGGTTCTTTCGGGAATCCTGCAAACGCAGAATGCCCGCGCGTGAAGTGGATTACGTGCGGTCCAGCCGGGCCATCACCAGCTCACAGAGTTCCCTGGCGCTCGGCCCGCGCATCAGCTCCATGATGGTGATCTTGGTCCCGAACCTGCTCTCCAGCCAAGCACCGATCTCGACCGCGAGCAGCGAATCCAGGTAGTCCATCAACGGCATGTCCGCATCCAGATCGTCGCGCGGGATGCCGAGCATCGCGGCGAGGCGAGCCCCGATCACGGTCGCAACCGACTCGCCACCGGCCTCGCACGTCTGGGAAAGCGAGCCGGTCAGGTTGGCGGTGTCCGGCGACTCCGAGCCGAAAGCGTGGACATGCTCGAAGCTGGGCTCGCTGTGGACGTCGAGGCCGTAGTGACGAAAGAACTGTGGCCAGTCCACCGGCAACACACCGACCTGCGGCTGTTGACCGCCCCATAGCGTCGTCATCGCCTCGAACGCCTGGGCCGAGGTCAAGGAGCGCATGCCGGCCATGGCGACGATCCGGCGAATCTCGTCGTGCCTGGCCAGGTAGCCGACGTCGGAGACCGCACCCCAGTTCAGGGTGAGCGCCCGCTGTCCGCTGACCGACCTGGCCTGGGCGAGCTGGTCGAGGAAGGCGTTGGCTATCGCGTAATTGGCCTGCCCTCGATTGCCGATCATCGACGTGGCAGACGAAAACAGTACGAACGCCTCCAGCGGCAAGTGCGAAGTCAGCTCGTGCAGGTGCCAGGCACCGAACGCTTTCGGTGCCAGCACTTCGGTGATCCGCGCGGGGTCCAGGTCGGTGAGCAGCGCGTCGTCGAGAACCATCGCGCAATGCAGCACGCCGCGCAGCGGCGGTAGCTCGCGATGGATCCGGTCGATCAGGGCGGTGACTTCCGCCCGTGAGCTGATGTCGACCACCGCGACGTCGACATGCGTCCCGCGTATGCGTAAGTCCTCTATCTTGGTGGCGCATTCCTCATCGGGCACCCGAGAACGTCCGATCAGCACCAGGTGGCGCACTCCGATGGCTGCCAGGTGTTCAGCCATCGCAAGGCCTAAACCGCGAAGCCCTCCGGTGATCAACCACGTCCCGTGAACTGACGGCGGTTGCGGGGTCTGCACCACCGGAAACTCACGCTCAGCCATGGCGAGAACGAGTTTGCCCACATGCCGAGCGGCGGCCATGTGCCGGAAGGCTGCAGTGGCCTCAGCAGGGTGAAACACGCGATAGGGCAATGGGCGCAACTCGCCCGCTGCGAAGCGCTCCATCAGCAGCGCCAGCTCGCGGTGCACCTCAGCTGGCCGGTCCATCATCAACTGACGCAGGTCGAAGCTGAAATATGCCAGATTGTTCAGAAACGGGCGCAGTCCGATTCGTCTGTCGTTGAGCAGGTCTCGCTTGCCGAGTTCGACGAACCGACCGTAGGGCGCCAGGCAGCCGAGGCTGCGCGACACCGATTCCCCAGCGATCGAGTTCAGCACCACGTCCACCCCGGCACCACCAGTGGCGGACGCGATATGGTCGGCAAAATCCGTGGAGCGCGAATCGAACACATGCCGGACACCGAGCGTCCGCAATAGTTCACGTTTTTCCGGACTTCCCGCGGTTGCGAACACCTCGGCCCCCAGATCGCGCGCGATCTGCACGGCCGCCAGCCCCGTGCCGCCTGCTGCCGCGTGAATCAGGACCCGTTCCCCGGCTTCCAGCCGGGCAAGTTTGACCAAGCCGTACCAAGCCGTGAGAAAAACGATAGGCAGCGAGCATGCGGCTTCGAAACTCAGATTGGCAGGCTTGGCGACTACCCCGGTGGTCGGCAGCGTGAGATAGCCGGCAGCGGCCCCCTGTGCGCCGATGATCCCTACTACCGCTTCGCCGACAGCGATGTCGGACACGCCGCCGCCGACCCGGGTGACGACTCCTGCGCATTCGGCGCCGAAGCGGTAGCTCTCGGTGGTCTCCAATGGCGGCACCTGCCCGAGCGCGGTCATCACATCCAGGAAGTTCAGGCCCGTCGCCAGCACCTCGATCTCCACTTCGCCGGTGTCCGGGGCCCGACGGTTCACGGTGTGGTAGCGCAATTCGTCGAGTGATCCCGCGGTCGCTGCGCAGAGTTCGAATCCGACACCGGACGGCAGGGCGGCAGCGGACACCATGTCCGGCGCAACTGCCGTGCGAACCAGTCTGCGCACAAACCTCGTTCCGCCGCGCAGCGCGATCTCGCGTTCGTGGTCGCAGGTGCGCAGTTCCGCCCAAACCGCGTCCGCTTCACCGGGCATGGGCGTCGAGTCGAGATCGATTACCGCGTAGGGCAGCTGCGGCAGTTC
Source organism: Mycobacterium sp. NGS49 (assembly GCF_059812565.1). NCBI lineage: Bacteria > Bacillati > Actinomycetota > Actinomycetes > Mycobacteriales > Mycobacteriaceae > Mycobacterium > Mycobacterium sp. NGS49. The sequence continues at coordinate 179,211 of NZ_JCALCX010000011.1, forward strand.
AAGACGCACCGTGGCGATCGATCCCCACGCAGGCGAACCGGACAGGTTGACCTGATCGTTGTGCAGAGCATGGGCCCCGCGGGTGAGCACATACACCCGCGGCCACTGGTGGTCGTCGCCGCGACAAACGATCTTGAGCAATTCGACAAGCTGGACCGACGAGTCGGTCAAAGCCTGATCCATCGGCAGCCCGATGTCATCGCGCAGGTCGACGATTCCGTCCGGATTCACCACCTCGACGACGTCGTCCGCAAGGCTGTCCAGCACGACGGCCCGGCCACCATGCGACTCGATTCGGGCAGCGAGTTGCTCAGCGAGCGGATCGGCGCAGGCCAGGATCAGCCAGGTCCCCGCGCGTTCCGCAATGCTTGAGCCAGGCTGCTGCTGCGCAGCGACCCGGGGCCTTCGAGCCATCAGCAATGTTTGGGAGCCGGCGCCGCAATGGTGGGGGTCACCGAAAGCGGCGACATCGTCGAACCCGACGGAAACCAACGTTTCCCGCCAGGTCTGCGGCTCCAATAGCGGGCCCTCCGGTCGCAGGTCGACATCGCCGGCGCTCCACCAACCCGCAGTCAGACCGAAGGTGAGGTCGAGCCAAGGAGTGTCAGGAGCGGCTTCGAGCAGCACTAGCGCGCCTCCCGGCGCGAGCATGTTGTGAAGCCTGGCAAGAGTTCGCTTCACGTCCGTGGTGGCGTGCACCACGTCGGCGGCGATCACCAGGTCAAAGGAGCCTGCGGCGAATTCCTCTGCCGGCACGTCATATTCGAGGTCGAGCACCCGGTAGTCCACGAAATCGTAGTCGCGGAAGCGTTCGCGCGCGGTCGCCAGGAACGCCGCCGACACGTCGCTGAATACGTACTTGCAACGCTGCGGCGGCAGGGTCGGGAGCAGGTTTGCCGTCAATCCCCCGGTGCCCGCGCCCACTTCCAAGATGCGCAGCGTTCGTCGCGGATCGGCACTGTCTGTGAGTCGCCGGACGATGGTGCGGGCCAGCATGTTGTAGAGCCGGGCGATCGGCGAATTGTGATAGATGGGTTCAATGTTCACCGAGGCACCGGACGGGAACAGCAATCGCAACGGGTCGACCGCGCCGGTCAGCACGCCGTGCAGCTGGCTCCCGGTTCGTCGCAGGAGCAGCAGTTCCCACGCACTCTCGGGATAGTTCTCGAAGATATCGGCCCATAACTGCTGCGGGTCGACGTGCCAATTGGGCGAGTCGAGGTGCGCGGCCGCCGTCCGGCAGAACCGCCCTTCGCGCTCACTGAGCGAACCGTCCTGCACGAGCAGCCGCAACATACCGCGAAAAGCGCGGTGGTACTTGGGCACCAGGGCGGCAATGTCCGACACCGCGAATTCGGTGGGCGGCTGCAGACGATCGAGGCAGGCGGCCACATAGGCGGCGCAGAGCGTGCGTACGTCCTGCTGATACGTGGTGGCGTAGACGTGTCGATCAAGTCGCGCGGCCAGCCTACGAGCGTCGTGATCGAGAACGTCGCGCAGATCCGCAGGCCCCAGTGTCAGCGCGCTGCAGCGCGGTTGAATGCTCCGTTCGGATTGCTGCCACACGAAACGGTAGAAGTCTGTGTCGATGCGATTCTCAGCCGCCGGGGACCGTGGGACCGCTCTGCCAGTCAACGGAGTGAAATCCGCGATCAACTCCCCCTGCTCGTCAAGCAGATGAATGTCGACCACCAAGGCATCGTTGTGGCTACGCAGCCGGGTGTAACTCCACGCGGGCGATGCGTCGTCACGGTAGAGACGAACCTGCTCGATTCCGGTGGGCAGGTAATTCGTCGGCAACAGGTCGTCGGGGCGGTCACTGGACGGATGCAGTATTGCGCTCTGGAAACAGGCGTCGAGGACGGCGGGATGGAAGACGTACCCGCCCAATCGGTTACGCAAGGTCCGCGGTAGCCGGATGCGGGCAAGCGCCTCACCCGCTCCGAGGTACAACCGGTCGATTCCACAGAATGCCGGTCCGTAGGCATATCCCTTCTTCGCGAAGTCACTGTAGATGTCAACTGCGGCATGGATTTTCGTGCAGCGTGACAGAATGGCGTCGACGTCGTACCGTCCGGTTCGGTGCAGGGCGGCCGGATGGAATCGCCCGCGGGCGTTGCGCGTCCAGGCCTCGCCGCGGACCGCGCGCTGATGAAACTCAAAGGTGCCTTGTTCGGCATCGAGTTCGAGTCTGCTCATTTGTGGTTCGCCGGAAAGCACACAGGCCCGCTCGAACTCCACGAACTCCAGCGCGCAGGCACGACCGGTGACTTCACGCGCGGCGTGCAACGCGGCTTCGACATAGCAGGCTCCCGGCACGATGACCGAACCGAGCACGTGATGGTGACGCAACCACGACAGCCGGTGATCGGCCCAGTTGATCTCCCAGGATGGCCGCGTACCGTCAGCTCGTCGCAGCATCGGATGCTGTTGTGCGGCAGTGCGATTGCGACGTGAAAGTGGACTCTCGTTCCAGAACCGCTGGCGCGCCCACACGGTGGTCGGCAAGTCGAGCACCGCGGCGCCGCTGGGATAGCGCTGCCGCCAGTTCATCGGGCAGCCGCTGGCGTAAAGCGTGGCGAATCCATTGAGAAAAGTTGCCCAGTCGTCTTTGTGGCGCACCAATGACGACACCACCACCGCCCCGGTAGTGATCTCGTTGAGGGAGTTGGCCAATACCGGGTGCGGCCCCACCTCGACGAAAGTGTCGTACCCGTCGGCCAGCAGGGAGCGAACCGCCTGTTCGAACAAGACCGGGTTGCGGAAGTTGTCCCACCAGTAGTCGGTGCCGAGTTTGAGACCATCGATCCTGCCGCCGGTGGCCGTCGAATACATGGGGATGGTCGTCTCGTTGCCCTGCAGCCCAGCCAGCGCGTCCAGTAACTCGTCGCGCAACGGCTCCATGTCGGGGCTGTGGCATGCACAGTTCACCTGTAGAAGTCTGGTGTAGATGCCGCGGCCGTCGAGTTCGGTTGCCAAAGCCTGCAGTGCGGGCCTGCGGCCGGACAAGGTGGCTGAGCACGGACCATTGACCGCCGACACCCAAAGCTGGTCGGGCTTGCGCAAACACAACTCGCGCGCGTCCGCTTCGGGCAGCGCGACATACATCATTCCGCCCGAAGCGTCAGCCTTCTGTTGGATTCGGGCGCGGGTGCAGATCACCCTCAGCGCCTCGGACAGGCTCAGCGCTCCCGAGACGTACGCGGCGGCAATCTCACCCATGCTGTGCCCCAGCACCGCGCCCGGTTGCACACCCCAGGATTTCCACAGCTCCACCAGAGCCACCTGGACCGCGAACATGGCGGGCTGCAGATACTCGGTTTCTCCCACCTTCGACGAAGCCTCGTCAGCATTCAGCAGTTCGAGGATCGACCAGTCCAGATACTGCCCGGCGAGCCGGTCGCATTCCAGAATCGTCGCCCGATACACCGGGGAGCTTGCCAGCAAGGTCCGCCCCATCGCATACCACTGGGGTCCCTGGCCGTTGAACAGAAACGCGATCTTCCGCCCGTTGCGTGACGCGTGTCCGCGCACAACTTGCCCGGCAAGGATTTTGGCTGCGGCCGTGGCGGCATCGGCGGCCACCACGGCTATTCGGTGCTCATGGTGGGCGCGGCGCAAGGCCAGCGCCGCACCCAGCGATTCCAGGTTGGGCGAACAGGCCTGCAACAGATCGGCGTATTCCGCGGCGAGGGCATCGAGGGCTTCCTCGGTGCGGGCGCTGAGCGTCAACACGCTTGGGTGCGGGGGCACGGTCGTCGGTGCCGGCTCACATTCGTCGGGAGCCTCGGTCAGGACGACGTTCGCATTCGTGCCACCGAACCCGAATGAGTTGACACTGGCGACGGCACGAGGTTGGTAAGCCGGCCAGGGTTGAGAATTGGTCGCTACAGCGATGGGCAGACTGGAGAAGTCGATATCGGGATTGGCGCTGCGGAAGTGCAGGCTGGGGGGGATTCGCCGATGGTGCACGCACAGGGCGGCCTTGATGAGGCCGGCGATGCCGGCGCCGGCCTCCAGGTGGCCGATGTTCGTCTTGATCGAGCCCAGTAGCGCCGGCCGGTCCGGCCTTCTGTCGGTAGCCAGCACCCGCCCGAGTGCATTGGCTTCGATCGGGTCGCCGACCGGCGTTCCGGTGCCGTGCGCCTCGATGTAGCCGATCTCGGCGGGCGCAATTCCGGCGGCGGCCAACGCGGCCCGGAAGTTGTCCTCCTGCGCCTGCCCGTTGGGGACCGTGATTCCCTGTGTGCGTCCATCCTGGTTGACCGCAGTGCCCTCGATCACCGCATAGATGCGATCGCCGTCCCCGCGGGCCCGGCCGAGCGGCTTGAGCACCACAACGCCGGCGCCCTCACCGCGCACATAACCATTGGCCGACGCATCGAACGCCCGTGACCGGCCGTCCGGTGACAGCATCGCGGCCTGGCTCAGTGCGATGCTGAATTGCGGTGTCAGCATGAGGTTTACGCCACCAACGAGGGCAAGTTCGCTCTCGCTCCGCCGAAGACTCTGCACCGCGGTGTGTACGGCAACCAAGGACGAGGAGCAGGCCGTGTCGATGGTCATGCTGGGACCACGCAGGTCCAGCGTGTAGGACAACCGATTCGACAGGATGCTCATGAAGGTGCCGGTGGCAGAATGAGATCCCAGGCCCTCCTGTTCCCCCGGCGCCGATTGCAGACCTCCGTAATCCTGACTACAGGCACCCACGAACACGCCGGTCGGCCCACCCGCAAGATCACCGGGCACGATGCCCGCATCCTCGAGCGCTTCCCAGCACACCTCGAGAAGTAGGCGTTGTTGGGGATCCATCTGCTCGGCGACGCGGGCGGATATGCCGAAGAATGCCGCGTCGAACGCCTCGACGTCATCGATGAACCCGCCCCAACGGGTGTTCATCCGGCCGGATTGTTGCGGGCTCGGCGAGTAGAAGCGCTCGGTGTCCCACCGGTCGGGCGGGATCGGCCCGATCGCGTCGACGCCTTGCTCGAGGGACCGCCACAGCAGTCGGTGGTCGGTGATACGTCCGGGCAGTCTGCAGCCGATGCCGATGACGGCCACGGGTTCGTCGGCTGTGGCGCTCACGCTGACTTCAGCTCGCGCAACGCCGTGAGCACCTGCGCCGTGACGAAAACATCTTGAGGCGCGTGGAATTCCCGATAGCCGTCCGACTTCGGATACGGATAGTCCCCGCCGAACCATGAACCGTCGGCGCGGCGATGGTCGAGCAGCCATGTGACAGCACGGCGCACAGCCGGCGAGTCGGCGGCCACACCCGCGCCGGCGAGGGTACCGAGAGCAAGCGCCGTGTGTAATTCGGTCGAAGCCGTCTGGCCTACGCCGTCGGCGCGGCTGAACCAGCTTCCGTCGGGTCGCTGCCGGGCCAACACGAAATCGCGTGCCGCGGCGGCCTGCGGATAACTGGCGAACTTCATCAGAGCCGCCACCGAAGGCCGCATCAGGTAGTAATACGAAGCGTAGTAATACCAGTTGATTCCGAAATGCCCCTCCCAGTGCTGCTTGCCGGCAAGAAAATTCAGCGCTTCGTCCAAGTGCAGGGGTTCTAAGTCCAGTCCATCGAGCGCCAACAAAGCGAATCCGGTCACCGATGCTTCCAACTGAAACGCCTTTGGGATGTGACTGTGCGTTTCTTCCCAGGCGCCGTCTGCTCGTTGCCTGTCCCGCAGAAACAGCGCCCTGACGCGAGCCTCATCTGTTCTGCCGAGCAGCGTCAGTGCGGTGATGTACTCACTACTCGTCTCGGTACAATACCGGTCCGATGCGATCTCAGCCCCACCCCAACTCAACATGCCGCACGTTTTCTCCTGTGCCGCAAGGAATCCCAGGGCAGGATCAACGATGTCAGCTACCTCGAGCGGAACTTCTCGCTGCCATGAGGCGATGGCTTTCAGGGCGTTGACGGTGTCCCATTCCCGGAACAGTCGTGAAGTCGGATCACTCGCAACAGAACCGTCTGGTTGCAGACAATGCCGGAAGTATCCGACAGCCTCGGTGACTACTCGATCCATGGGCACATGGCGAAGCCCAAGAGCCGACCAGAGCATCCCGAATTCCTCTGCCGTGTGATGTATCTATCGCGGCCAGAATACAACCCGACACGACAGTGGAATCTTCACTTGGCGCGGTTCGCTGGATAGCCTGGCCATGTTTCGGGCGAGATGGACTTAGGAGCAGTGGTGCGACATCACAGCGACGTCGACGGACGTCGGGGCAACGACGTCACTACGCTGTGCGATCTCTTGGACTTACGAGCGGCCGAGCACCCTGATCGCGACGCCTTAGCCTTCCCGGACGCAACGGTGAGCTACGCAGAACTGGCTACGCGGGCCGACATGATCGCCCGGGGACTGCTGGCCTTGGACGTGCAGGCGGGCGAGACCGTCGGCATCCTGTTGCCGAACTCGCCCGATTCCATCGCGCTGCTGTTCGCAGCTATGAAGGTTGGTGCCGTGCCGGTGCCGATGAACACCCGGTTCAAGAATTACGAATTGTCCGAGGTGATCACCCACTCGCGGATGCGCCTGCTGTTCACCGAACCAGCCCAGCTACCCGCCTTGACGGCATCGCCGGGCGTCGTGACTGCCCTCCAGCAGACGGTGTTGCTCGGTGCCGTCGAGTCGTCACCGGAAATTCTGTCGGAGAAAGACTTTCATGCCCAGGGGGATCGAATTGAGGCGCAGTCGGTGCGCCGGCGCCAAGAGATGGTCGGGGTGCGCGACACCGCGATGGTGATTTACACCTCCGGAACGTCGGCAACCCCCAAAGGGGCGATGATCAGCCACGAGGCTTTCATTCGGGCGGCCGCAGGCACCGCAGACTCGAGGTTCCTTCTCACCGGGGACGATCGGGTGTGGAACGCGCTGCCCCTGTTCCACGTCGGCGGCATCACATTCGTGATCACCTGCATCTATGCGGGCTGCTGCTGCTGTCATGTGGGCTTCTTCCGTGCCGACACCGCGCTTGACCACTTGGAAACCCAACGCTGCACCGTCGCCCTGCCCGGCTTCGAGACCATCTGGCTTCCCGTGTTGAACCAGCCCGACTTCGGCCTGCGAGACCTGTCGACACTACGGCTTGTCATGGCGGTGGGTGTGCCGGAACGGCTCCGGGACATGGCGCGCCGGTTACCCACTGCGGTACAGGTCTCCTGCTTCGGAATGACGGAGTGCGCCGGCTTCCTGGCTTTGAACCACCTGACCGACACGCTGGAGCAGCGCATAACGACCGGCGGCCACCCGCTGCCGGGCATGCAATGCCGTGTCGTGGACCCGCAGACCGGCCATGACGTCCCGGCCGGTACCGAGGGCGAGCTGCTTTTCCGCGGCCCGAACTGCTTTGACGGCTATCTGCACGACCCAGAACTCACCGCCCGGTCATTCGACGACCACGGGTGGTTTCACACCGGTGATGTGGCCGTCATGGACGACGAAGGCCGGATCACCTTTGTCAGCAGGCTCAAAGACATGCTGAAGGTTGGTGGCGAGAATGTGTCCGCGGCCGAGGTCGAAGGTTTCCTGCTACGCCATCCCGCGGTGCACATAGCCGCGGTCGTCGCCGCACCCGACGACTACTACGTCGAAGTCCCGGCCGCGTACCTCGAGCTGAAATCTGGAGCGACGGCGACAGAACAGGAGATCATCGACTTCTGTCTGGGCAACATCGCCACATACCGGATACCTCGGTACGTCCGGTTCGTCCAGGATTGGCCGATGTCAGGTACCAAGATCAAGAAATACGTTCTGCGCGAGCGCATCCGAAGCGAGCTGCTCGAGAAGAACATCGTCCGGGCACCCAAGCTCAAGCCGGCCCGGGACGTGCCGGGGCACCCCCGTTGACCGAGCCGTCGGCGATCCTGCGGCTCTACCGATCGCGACTGCGGCTCGTCACCTCGGCCGCACTCGGCGATCCCATTGCCCGTGTGTTGGGGATGCCGCGCGGCATCGCGGGCTACGCGCGATACGAGCGGATACGGGAAGAGGGCGAGCTCGTTCGCGGCCGAAGTGGTCTGTGCATGACCGCGTCGCACACGGTGTGCCGTCATGTACTTCGTGATGAACGATTCGTCGCCGCACCGACGTCGACGGTGCGATTGAATCTGACACCGCTGCCCTGGCAACAGAGCGGTCTACTGGTGCATCCGCTCGACGACTCACTGGCGGCCGCCGATCCGCCGCAACACACCATGCTACGAAAAGTCGTCGCACCGCACTTCAGCCCGGAAGCCATGCGCGCGCGACGGGTGTTCATCGAAGAGCTGGTCGACCGACAGTTAGATAGGCTGGACCGCAACCAACCGTTCGACCTGATCGACGAGTTCGCGATTCAGGTGCCGAGCAGAGTGATTTCCGAGATTCTCGGCTTGCCCCCGCAGGATCACCGCCTGTTCGCACGGTGGGGTGTCGATTTCGCTGCCACGATCGATGGGGCGCGCGGGCTGCATGACCGGCGTCGCACCCATATTCTGCTTGCGGAGATGACCGAGTACTTCGCCGCCGTCGTCGTCGATCGAACCCGGCACCCGGGTGAGGATTTGATCAGCATGATCATCGACTCGGGTCAACTGAGCGAGGTACAGCTGCTGGCGACCTGCCAGGCGCTGCTGATCGGCGGCTTCGTCACCACCTCCAACATCATCGGCAATGCCGTCGTCGCCCTGTCCGACAACCCTGCGCAGCGCGCGGCATTCACGGCGGATCTCGATTGCGCGGGCCGGGTGGTCGAGGAGACCTTACGACTGCAGGCGCCCGCGCAATACAGCGTCCGCCTGGCGCGGGAGACAACGATGCTGGCCGATCACGAGCTAAGCCCAGGGACCCCAGTCGTCACCCTGCTCGCGGCGGCCAATCGGGATCCGGCGGTGTTCACCGAACCGAACGCGTTCGACATCGCCAGACCCAACTCCCACGAGCATCTGTCCTTCGCCGCCGGCGTGCACTACTGCCTCGGCGCCAGCCTGGCCCGGATGGAGGGGACGATTGCGCTGCGCGCACTCTACGAGCGCTTCCCCCGCCTTACGGTGGCGGGCGCGGTCGACTACTTTCCTTCTCGCGTCATTCGCGGACCCCGGCACCTGCCGGTCCGCTGCCGCTAAGCGCTTCGGGCCGATCTCCGGATGGGACCACTCGCTATCGGTGGAAGAAGCCGGAGTGCCCGCCGAAATCGGGCGGGAAGCTGCTCGCGTTTCCGACACCCGAGTTACGGATGCCAGTGTTGAAAAAACCCGAGTTCTGGAAGCCGACGCCGTTATTGAGGGTATTGAAGAAGCCGGAGCTGCGATCGGCTGAGTTCTGGAAGCCCGACCCTTCGAAGCCGAAGTTGTTGAAGCCCGAACCCCCGGCACCGAGGTTGCGCGCGCCGGACGACTTGTCGCCGGCGTTGGTGAAGCCCGAGGATTCATCGCCCTGGTTGAAGAAGCCCGAGGTGCCGAGCCCGGCATTTCCGAAGCCGGAACTGAGGCCGGGACCGTTGCCCGCACTTCCGATAGCGGTATTGAGGTTGCCGGAGTTGAAGCCACCGGTGTTGATATCGCCGGCATTGCCGAACCCGGTGTTCCGAGCGCCGGCATTGAAAATGCCGGTATTGCCTTCACCCGAATTAAAAAAGCCAGTGTTAAAGCGATCCGAGTTGAACATTCCGGTGTTCACATTGGCCGAGTTGAAGAACCCGGTGGTGAACCGGCCCGAGTTGAATGCCCCCGTGGCTTCGCTGCCAGTGTTTCCAAAGCCAGTGGTGTTCAGGCCGGTATTCCACGCGCCGGTGATGGTGCCGCCGGTGGTTTGGAAGCCCGTATTGTTCGTCCCCGAGACCTCGAAGCCGACATTGGCAAAGCCCGAGTTGAAGACGCCGACGTTGTGGCTGCCGGAGTTGAAGAAGCCGATGTTGTTGTTACCGGAGTTACCGAACCCGATGTTGCCGCTACCGGTGTTCAGCCCGCCGATACCGATCTGGTTATTGCCGGTGAGGCCAATGCCGATGTTGTTGTTGCCGCTGTTGCCGAACCCGATGTTGCCGTTGCCGCTGTTACCAAAACCCCAGTTGCCGTCACCGGTATTGCCCGACCCCCGGTTGAAATTGCCGGTGTTTGCGCTGCCGATGTTGTCGTGGGCGCCCGTGTTCGTCGGACCGACGTTTCCGAAGCCGATGTTCCCGTCGCCCTTGTTCCCGCCACCGACGTTGCCATTGCCGTCGTTGCCGACGCCAAAGTTAAGGTTGCCGCTGTTGCCGCCACCCACATTGCCGACACCGACGTTGCCACCACCGATATTCGAGTCGCCCCGATTACCGCCACCCACGTTGCCGTTGCCGAGGTTTCCGCCGCCGACGTTGGAGTTGCCGGTATTGCCGCTGCCGACGTTGGAACTGCCGCGGTTTCCGTTGCCAGCGTTTTGGTCACCGATGTTTCCATTGCCGACGTTGGCGTTGCCCTTGTTGCCGACGCCAAAGTTGGCTGAAATGTCATTCAGACTCTGCAGGGACTGCTGCCACGATGTCAGCTGGGCGACTGCGGCGGCGGCTCCGGAGTGATAGCCGAACATCGCGGCCACGTCCTGGGCCCACATCTGTTCATAGAGGCCTTCCGTCGCGGCGATCGCCGGAGCGTTCTGCCCGAACAGATTCGTCAACACCAATGACACGAACTGAGAACGGTTGGCCGCCAACGCGATCGGCTGCACCATCGCCGTGCGCGCCGCCTCAAACACACCCACGACAGCCTTGGCCTGCCCAGCCGCACCGGCAGCCCGCAGCGCTGCCGCGTCCAGCCACCTCGCGTAGGGCGCCGCAACCGCGGTCATGGCCGCCGATGCCGGACCCCGCCAGGCAGCACTGCCCAACGACGACGTCACCGCATGGAACGACGACGCCGCCGAATCCAGTTCGGCAGAAAGCCCATCCCAAGCCGCCGCCACCGCCAGCAACGGACCTGAACCCGCACCGCTGAGCATCAACGCCGAATTGATTTCCGGCGGTAACGTAGTGAAGTTTGCCAGCATCACGCCTCCTCGGACGTACCGCCCAACAAATCGCGCCGTGGCGAGGTACTCAACTATAGCGATCTAGCTGGCGGAAAGACCGCCAAGTCCACCATGGTCGCCAGCCCGGCTCGTGTTCGCTAGCAGCGTCGGTCGAGTTCGCCGGACCCAACGGTTAAGCCACATGGTCGGGGTGGTGCAGCACGAACGCATCCGTCGACAGGTGGCGCGTCCAACTCCTGGAACAGCGCCACAACGATGCGGTCCGGCTCGAGCAGCTCCATTGTGGCGCCATCTTCGAGGTCCGGGCGGGCGGCGCAGCCAACCCGATAGCCGCGCTTGAAGTAGTCCTCGACAGCCCCGGGGTCGTGGGCTCAGTCCTCCGGGTTGTAGCCGAGGTTGGGGGCGAGCCAGCGCTCGGCTTCCTGCATAGTCCAGCCCTTGCGCCTTGCATAGTCGGCAACCTGGTCCTGGGCTATCCGGCCGACCACGAAGTATTGCGACTGCGGGTGCGAGAAGTACCAGCCGCTGACCGCAGCACCGGGCCACATCGCCATCGACTCGGTCAGCTCGATGCCGGTCCGCTGCTGGACGTCCATCAGCTCCCAAAGCGTCGCCTTCTCGGTGTGCTCCGGGCAGGCCGGGTAGCCGGGGGCGGGACGAATACCCACGTACTTCTCGCCGATGAGAGCCTCGTTGTCCAGCTGCTCGTCCGGCTGGAACCCCCAGAACTCCTTGCGGACCCGCTGGTGCATGCGTTCGGCGAAGGCTTCCGCCAGCCGGTCGGCGATCGACTCCAGCAGGATCGCGTTGTAGTCGTCGTGGGCTGCCTTGAACTCCACGATCTTGTCACCGCTGCCGAGCCCGGCGGTGACGGCGAAGGCGCCGACGTAGTCCGCGAGTCCGGTGTCCTTGGGCGCGATGTAGTCGCCGAGTGACCGGTTCGGGATGCCGGGCCGGTGCTCGCCCTGCTGGCGCAGGTTGTGCAACGTGGTCAGCACCTCGGTGCGGGTCTCGTCGGTGTAGACCTCGATGTCGTCCCCGACGGCGTTGGCCGGGAAGAACCCGATCACCCCGTTGGCAGTCAGCCACTTCTCCTTGATCAGGGTGTCGAGCATCTCCTGTGCGTCCTCGTACAGCTTGCGGGCAGCCTCTCCCGAGGCCGGGTTGTTGAGGATGTCGGGGAACCTGCCCTTCATCTCCCAGGCGTTGAAGAACGGCTGCCAGTCGATGTACTCGCGCAACTCCGCGATGTCGTAGTCCAGGAACTCCTTTACGCCGACGCCCTGCGCCGGCACCGGCGGGCTGTAGCCTTCCCACTCGATCGGTGTCCGGTTGGCGCGGGCCTTCTCCAGCGTCAGCATCGGCCGCTCGTTCTTCTGGGCGTGCCGTTCGCGCAGCGACGCGTAGTCCTTCGCGGTGGCCTCCAGCAGGCCCGGCCTTTGCTTGTCGTCGAGGAGCGCCGCGGCGACCGGCACCGAGCGGGAAGCGTCCTTGACCCAGACCACGGGGCCGGTACGGCGCGGCGCCACCTTCACGGCCGTGTGAGCGCGCGAGGTGGTCGCGCCACCGATCAGCAGCGGAATTTCCAGCCCCCTGCGTTCCATCTCGACGGCGAAGTTCACCATCTCGTCCAGCGACGGGGTGATCAGTCCGGACAGCCCGATGATGTCGGCGTCGTACTCCTCGGCCGCGGCCAGAATCTTGTCGGCGGGCACCATCACACCGAGATCGATCACCTCGAAGTTGTTGCACTGCAACACGACTCCGACGATGTTCTTGCCGATGTCGTGGACGTCCCCCTTCACGGTCGCCATGATGATGGTGCCGTTGGTGTCCTTCGAGTCAGTCGCGCCAGTCTCCGCCTTCTCGGCCTCGATGAACGGCAATAGGTAGGCGACCGCCTTCTTCATCACCCGGGCCGACTTCACGACCTGCGGCAGGAACATCTTGCCCGCCCCGAAGAGATCGCCGACGACGTTCATGCCGTCCATCAGCGGACCCTCGATAACCTCGATCGGACGGCCGCCCGCGGCGGCGATCTCGGCCCGCAGTTCCTCGGTGTCGGCATCGACATGCGCGTCGATGCCCTTGACCAGCGCGTGGGTGATCCGCTCGCGGACCGGCAGGCTCCGCCATTCCGCCGCGGTTGGGTCAGCAGAGGTCTCGCCCTTGCTGTTGAACCGTTCAGCGATCTCCAGCAGCCTTTCGGCCGCGTCCTCGCGACGGTTCAGGACGACGTCCTCGATGCGGTCACGTAGCTCGGCGTCGATCGAGTCGTAGGGCACCAGCGCACCCGCGTTGACGATGCCCATGTCCAGGCCGGCCTTGATGGCGTGGAACAGGAACACCGAGTGGATCGCCTCGCGGACCGGGTTGTTGCCCCGGAAGGAGAACGACACGTTGGAGATGCCGCCGGAGATGTGGACACCGGGCAGGTTCTCCTTGATCCAGGCGCAGGCTTCGATGAAGTCGATCCCGTAGGTCGCGTGCTCCTCGATACCGGTCGCCAGCGCGAAGCAGTTCGGGTCGAAGATGATGTCCTCGGCCGGGAAGCCGACCTGTTCGGTCAGGATCCGGTAGGCGCGCCCGCAGATCTCCTTGCGGCGCTCCAAGTTGTCGGCCTGTCCCTGCTCGTCAAAGGCCATCACGACGACGGCGGCGCCGTATTTGCGGCACAGCCGTGCCTCCCGGATGAACTTCTCCTCGCCCTCCTTCATGGAGATCGAGTTGACGATCGGCTTGCCCTGCACGTTCTTCAGGCCCGCCTCGATGACCTCCCACTTGGACGAGTCGATCATCACCGGGACGCGGCTGATGTCGGGCTCGGCCGCGATGAGCTTGGTGAACCGGTCCATCGCGGCGACGCCGTCGATCATGCCCTCGTCCATGTTGATGTCGATGACCTGTGCACCGACCTCGACCTGCTGCAGCGCGACCGACAGGGCGGTGTCGTAGTCCTCGGCCTTGATCAGGTTGCGGAACCGGGCGGAGCCGGTGATGTTGGTGCGCTCACCGATGTTCACGAACAGCGAGTCGTCGGTGATGTTCAGCGGCTCCAGGCCCGAGAGCCTGGTGGCCACCGGGATCTCGGGCAGGTCGCGCGGCGGTTTGCCCTCGACGACCTTGGCGATCTCGGCGATGTGCGGCGGCGCCGTCCCGCAGCACCCACCGACCAGGTTGACCAGACCGGCCTCGGCGAATTCGGCGATGTAGCCGGCCTGACGCTGCGGAGACTCGTCGTACTCGCCGAAGGCGTTGGGCAGGCCGGCGTTCGGGTAACAGGAGACGAAGGTGTCCGCGATGCGCGCCATCTCGGCGATGTAGGGCCTCATCTCCGGCGCTCCCAGGGCGCAGTTGAGGCCGACGGCGATCGGTTTCGCGTGCCTGATCGCGTTCCAGAATGCTTCGGTGACCTGACCGGACAATGTCCGACCGGAGGCGTCGGTGATGGTGCCCGAGATGATCACCGGCCAGCGGCGTCCGCGTTCCTCGAACAGCGTCTCGACGGCGAAGACGGCCGCCTTGGCGTTCAGCGAATCGAAGATCGTCTCGATGATGATGAGGTCGGCTCCGCCGTCGACCAGGCCGTTCGCCGCATCCAGATAGGCGGCGACCAGCTGGTCGTAGGAGACATTGCGGGCTCCGGGGTCGTTGACGTCCGGCGAAATCGACGCGGTCCGGGTCGTCGGCCCGAGGGCGCCGGCGACGTAGCGGGGCTTGTCCGGGGTGCTGAATTCGTCGCAGGCCTTGCGGGCCAGGGCGGCGCCGGCGTAGTTCAGCTCGTAGCTCAGCTCCGCCATGCCGTAGTCGGAGAGCGAGACCGCGTTCGCGTTGAAGGTGTTGGTCTCCAGGATGTCCGCGCCCGCCTCGAGGTACTCGCGGTGGATCCCCTCGATGATCTGCGGCTGCGTCAGGGTGAGCAGGTCGTTGTTGCCGACAAGATCGCTCGGCCAGTCCTTGAACCGCTCGCCGCGGTAGCCGGCCTCGTCCGGCCGGTCCCGCTGGATCGCCGTGCCCATCGCGCCGTCGATCACCATGATCCGCTCACGTAGAGCTGCCGTCAGTGCATCGGTGCAATCCGGGCGGATGTTCGGTTCAAAGTCTGTCTCAGAGGCGTTCACACACAGTCCTTCCATAGCGGAAGGCGTCCTTAGATCTGCCGAGCGTGGCGGCTACCGGCTTGAAGACCGGAGAGCCGTTGCAACGCCTCTCGACCGAACAAGTTTACGTCTTCATTCGACGTCTGGACGCCCAGCCCGATCCGATCCGTTTGCCGATCGCGGCGCCGTTGCGCGCCGGCTCGCGGATCGTGTCGGCAATGTCTTGGTTATCCAGGTTAACCAGAATGCCGGCGAACCTATGCCGAATACTCGTCGACAGTGCCACCGCGGTCGCGGTCTGGGGCCCGAGCACGACCGCCGCGGCCATCTCGACGAGGAGGCGGGAGCACGCCGTAGGCTTACGGGGTGACTTTGCCGGATCGTGGGCCGGGTGACGACAACAAGCTGCCCAAGCTGCACAACACCGTCGTGGTGGCTGCTTTCGAGGGCTGGAACGACGCCGGTGATGCAGCCAGTGACGCGGTGACGCACCTGGCCGCGATCTGGGATGCGCTGCCCATCGTCGAGATCGACGACGAGGCCTATTACGACTATCAGGTCAATCGGCCCGTGATCCGCCAGGTAGACGGCGTCACGCGGGAGTTGGAGTGGCCGGCGATGCGGATCTCGCACTGCCGTCCGCCCGACAGTGACCGCGACGTCGTCTTGATGCACGGGGTGGAGCCGAACATGCGCTGGCGCACCTTCTGCGATGAGCTCCTCGCTGTCATCGACAAGCTCAACGTCGACACCGTGGTCATCCTGGGCGCGCTATTGGCCGACACGCCGCACACCCGGCCGGTGCCGGTTTCCGGTGCGGCCTACTCATCGGAGTCGGCGCGACTGTTCGGCCTGGAGGAGACGCGTTATGAGGGCCCGACCGGCATCGCCGGGGTGTTCCAGTACGCGTGCGTGGCCGCCGGCATCCCCGCGGTGACCTTCTGGGCGGCGGTGCCGCACTATGTGTCGCATCCGCCCAACCCGAAGGCGACGGTGGCGCTGTTGCGGCGCGTCGAGGAAGTGCTGGATGTCGAGGTGCCACTCGGTGACCTGCCGGCCCAGGCCGAGGCGTGGGAGCAGGAGATCACGGAGATGGCCGCCGAGGACGAGGAGCTGGCCGAGTACGTGCAGTCGCTCGAGCAGCACGGCGACGCGGCGGTGGATGTCAACGAGGCGCTGGGAAAGATCGACGGCGACGCGCTGGCCGCGGAGTTCGAACGTTATCTGCGGCGCCGCCGCCCGGGATTCGGACTGTAGCGGGGCCCGCAAGGCCGTCTAGGTCGCGGCTTCCGACGCCTCGCTGCCCTGGCGCAGCATGGCGATCACCGGGGAGGGTGGGCCGACCACCGCCGCGGTGATGCGCCGATTGACCGCTGGAATCCACGTCAGCCGCAGCGCGGTACGGCGTGCCCACAGCTGAAACGGCGACGACGGCAGGAACCGATTGGCGGCCTCGCGCCCCGCTTTCTGCTTCTCCTCGACCTCTGGGCGCCACAGCCGCTCGTAGAAATCCAGCGCCCGGTCCACCGATGACGTCCGGCGAAGCTGCTCGGCCAGGACGTACGCCGCGCCGACGGCCAGGGAGGCGCCCTGTCCGGCCAGCAGGGAGACCGCCGAGCAGGCGTCACCGACCAGGACGACCCGGTTGCTGCTCCAGCGCGGCATGACGATCTGGGCGACCTGGTCGTAGTAGATCTCTTCTGACGGTGGGCAACGCTGCAATGCCTCGGGCACCACCCAGCCCATATCGGCGTAACTTGCCTGTATCGCTGCCCGGGTGTCCTCCGGGAGTTGCCGATCCGCCGCGCGGTGCACCGCGAAGACGGCCACCTTGCCGTTGCGCAGGGTGTAGAAGCCGATCTGCCGATCGACCGTGTCGGTGAGGACGACATTGTCGCCGGCCGCGTCGCGGATCCCTGGCGCGTCGAAAACGAATGCGGCGGTGTGGAATCCGAGATAGCGCAGATACTGCGCTTCCGCGCCGAACACCTGTGCGCGCACGGTCGAGTGGACTCCGTCGGCACCAACCAGCAGATCGGCGTCCAGCGTCTGCCCGCCGTCCAGCGTCACCGTCACACCGTCGTCGTGATTGGCGACACCGGTGACCGCGGCACCATATCGCGGCTCGACGGTATCGGGCAGGTTGTTCCGTAGGACCTCTTCCAGGTCGGGGCGCATCACACTGCACAACCGGCCGCGCAGTGCCCTGTCGATCTTGACGTAGGACACCGCGGCGCGACGGCGGCCCTGGTCGTCGACGAGGCTGGCCTCGTCGAAGTTGTAGCCGACGTCACGGATCGCCGGCAGCACCCCGATCGCCTCCGCCGCGTCGTAGCCGGGCCCGAAGAAGTCGATCATGTAGCCCTGCGCGCGGGGCCCGGGCGCCCGTTCGAGCAGCACCACTTCGGCCCCGAGCGATGACATCCGCTCTGCGGTGGCCAGCCCGGCAATGCCCGCGCCGCAAACGATCACTTTCACGGCGTCACCTGTTTCTCGGTTACGACTTCTCCAGCTCCTGGGTGTATGCGCTGGTGGAGCGGCCGAGCGCGAGGACCTGGGCGTCCATCTTGGGCATCACTTCGGCCGCGGTCTTGAGGATCTGGGCCTCACCGATCCGGGTCGACAACACCGGCTTGAGCCATCGCATCGCCGCCACCCAACTGGGGCAGTACACCCGGGTCTTGCGTCCCTCGATGCCCTTGACGAACGCCGCGGCGCATTTGTTGATCGACGTGGTCCTGTTGATCGGCGGAGGAAGTCTGGACAGCATCTCACCGAACGCCGGCAGGTCGCCCTTGGTGTCGCGGACCAGGGCGGTGTCGACCCAGGACATGTGGGCCGACCCGACGGCCACGCCCAGGTGCGAGACCTCCAACCGCAGCGCGTGGGCCAGGTGTTCGTTGCCGGCCTTGGACATGTCGTACGGAACCATCCCGGGAGCGGCGGCGTAGGCGGCCAGCGAGGACACGATCAGCACGTAGCCGCGGCGGTCGATGATCGAGGGAAGGGTGGCGCGCACGGTGTAGAAGACACCCATCAGGTTGACGTCGATCACTCGCTTGGCCGCCTCCGGGTCGACGGTGAGCACCGAACCGTAGCTGGCGATGCCGGCGTTGGCCACCACCACATCGATGCCGCCGAACTTCCGCACGGCCTGGTCGGCGGCGGCCTGCATGGCCGAAAGGTCGCGCACGTCGGCTACGACGGTCAGCACCCGGCCTTGGGAGCCCTGGACGCCGAGTTCGGCCGCGATCGAGGTGAGCTCGGCTTCGCCCAGATCGGTCAAGACCAGCTTCGCGCCCTTGTTGTGCAGCCGACGGGCGACTTCGGCACCGATGCCACGCCCGGCGCCGGTAATGAAGACGACTTTGTCCTGCACCGATGTCATGGCCGAAAAGGTACCACCGCAGGGCTAGAGGCCGACCCCCAGTAGTGCGTCGACCGCGGTCGCCACCGCCTTCGGCGCGGCCTCGTCGTGGCCGCCGTACTCGAGCGCGTCCGTCGTCCAACCATCCAGCGCGGCAAGGGCTTTCGGGGTGTCGAGATCGTCGGCCAGATAGCGGCGGACACGAGCCAGGACGTCGGCGGCATCCGGAGCGGCGGGCAGGGCGGTGGCGCTGCGCCAGCGGTTGAGGCGGGTGTGCGCCTCGTCCAGCACTTGCCGGCTCCAGGAGCGGTCGGCCCGGTAGTGGCCGGCGAGCAGACCGAGCCGCACCGCCGACGGATCCACGCCCTGGGCCCGCAGTTGTGATACCAGCACCAGATTTCCCCGGCTCTTGGACATCTTGTGGCCGTCCCAGCCGATCATCCCGGCGTGTACGTAGTGGCGGGCGAATCTCCTTTCGCCACTGACGCATTCGGCGTGTGCGGCGGTGAACTCGTGGTGCGGGAAGATCAGGTCGCTGCCGCCACCTTGAATGTCGAGTTCGCTGCCGATACGGCTGAGCGCGATGGCGGCGCATTCGACATGCCAACCGGGTCGGCCGGGCCCGAACGGCGAGGGCCAACTGGGCTCCCCCGGCCGGTTGACGCGCCACAGCAGCGCGTCGAGTTCGTCGGTCTTTCCCGGCCGGCGCGGGTCACCACCGCGCTGTTCGAACAGGTTCAGCATGGTGTCCCGGTCGTAGCCCGATTCATAGCCGAACTGCAGGGTGGCGTCGGCCCGGTAATAGACGTCCGGATATTCCCCCTCGACGACGTACGCGGCCCCCGCAGCGACCATCTTCTCCACGAGCTCGACCATTTCCGGGACCGCCTCGGTGGCCCCGACATAGTCGTGCGGGGGCAGCACCCGCAGCGCGGCCATGTCCTCCCGGAACAAGGCGACCTCTTGGTCGGCCAGCTCACGCCAGTCGACTCCGTCGCGCTCGGCGCGTTCGAACAGCGGATCATCGACGTCGGTGACGTTCTGCACGTAATGCACGTCATGACCGAGGTCCAGCCACAAGCGGTAGATCAGATCGAACGTCAGGTAAGTGGCCGCGTGACCGAGATGCGTTGCGTCATAGGGCGTGATGCCGCAGACGTACATCGTGGCCTTGTCGCCGGGGGCGACCGGACGGATCTGCCGGTCGGCGGTGTCATACAGCCGCAGTTCGGGGCCGCGTCCGGGCAACGCCGGGACCGGCGGAGAAGACCACGACCGCATGCGTCGACTTTATGCGAGTCGCGGCGGTGAACCTCGCGGCGGGGCCGGAGACGGCAGCCGGCCGATCGAGTGTGCGCCTACCGCTTTGAGTGTGCGATCCCTCGAGCCGAATGCCACTTCTGTGACAGCCGGCGCACACTCGATGGCGCTCACCACCACGACTGCCGGATGGCGTCCAGCAGGATCGGCGCGAGTTCGGCCCGGCACATCACGAAGTCGGGCAGATACGGGTCCAGCTGGTTGTACATCATGGGCGAACCGTCCAGGCGCGACACGTGCATACCCGCAGCGGCCACCACTCCCGCCGGCGCCGCCGAGTCCCATTCCCACTGGCCGCCGGCGTGCAGGTAGGCATCGGCGACGCCGTCGATGATCGCCATGGCCTTGGCGCCTGCCGAGCCGATCCGCACCAGTTCGATGTCCACAATCTTGCGCATGCGGTAGAGGATCGCCGGCGGCCGCGTGGCGCTGACCGCGATTCTGATGACGCCGGGGATGCGCTCGGTGGCGGCCTGATTGACCAGCGCGCTGACGGTGTCGCTGCGATAGACGATGTTGCCGCGGGCCGGCAGCGACACCGCCGCGTCGGTGATGTGCAGGCGCCCGTTGGAGTCGGCTTTCGGACGCTGCCACAGTGCGATGTGCACCGCCCAGTCGTCGCGGCCGCGGGTGGAGAATTCGCGGGTGCCGTCGAGAGGATCGATGATCCACACCCGATCGGACTTGAGCCGAATCAGGTCGTCGTGAGCCTCCTCGCTGAGCACCGCGTCACCCGGCCGCTCGGCCCGCAGCCGGCGCAGAATCAGTGAGTTCGCACGGCGGTCGCCGGCGTCGCCGAGTTCCCAGGGATAGTCGAAGCCGACCTCCTCGCGCACCGCAAGCAACAACTCCCCGGCCTCAGCGGCGAGCTCAGCGGCCAGCGCGGCATCCGTCAGGTCACGCGCGGCCGGGTCCACCGCCCCAGTATCGCCGACGGCGCGCGCCCGCTCAGAACGCCGGCCAGGGAATGGGGCGATGCCGGTTGGGGCCGGGCATCACCGGGTCGTCCAGCAGCACATGGGTGCGGCGGATCAGCGCGGCGATTTCGGCGCTAGTGATGTGACCCTTGAGTTCGGTGGCCAGCGGACCGCGCAGGGCGTCGGCCAATGTCGCAACCGACTCCATCGTGGAGTCGTCGATCGGCTTGCCGGCCCATCCCCACAGCACGGTGCGCAGCTTGTCCTGCACGTGCAGGCTCACCCCGTGGTCCACCCCGTAAACGTTGCCGTCGAGGCCGTAGAGGATGTGACCGCCTTTGCGGTCGGCGTTGTTGACCAGGATGTCGAACACCGCCATCCGGCGCAGTCGGTCGTCGTCGGCGTGCATCAGGACTACCTCGTCGCCGGCGTAGTCGTAGGCTCGCAGCACTGGCAGGTAGCCGGGTTGCGGCTTGCCGGCGGGGAACAGATCGACCAGGTCCGGACCGGGCCGCGGCTCGGAGTCCGCGGCGTCACCGGGTTGTTGCACCCATAATTGCAGCATCCCCGGGCCGGCGGGGCCGCCACGAATGATGGTGTACGGCACGATATCCCAGCCCATCCGGGTCGACACCAGATAGGCTGCCAGCTCGCGGCCGGCCAACGTCCCGTCGGGAAAGTCCCACAGCGGTTGCTCCCCGGAGACAGGCTTGTAGACGCAGTGCACGGTTTCGGAGCCCAGTGCGGCCTCGCACAGAAAGGTGGCGTTGCTTGCCGAACGGATCCGTCCCAGGACTGTCAGCTCGCCGTCGCGCAGCACCTCAAGTTGATCATTCCTCGGGGTCATCGCTAGACCCGAAGAGCGCCTCGCGCCGGTAGCCGTTGGTGCGTGCGCAGATGTGTCCCTCAGGATCCAGCGGCTCCTCGCACAGCGGGCAGGGCGGCCGCCCGGCCGAGATGACCCGGTGGGACCGGGTGGCGAACTGCCGCGCCGACTCCGGGGTCAGAAACACCCGTACCGCGTCCGGCCCCTCGTCGGTGTCGTCGAGCACGACGGAGGCGTCGAACTCCGCGTCGGTGACGGCCAGCAGTTCCACGACCACGGTCTGTGCCTCGGAATCCCACCCGAGGCCCATCGTGCCGACCCGGAATTCGGCGTCGACCGGCATGATCAGTGGGCTGAGGTCGTCGACCTCGGTGGGCTCGGGAGGCACCGGGGTGCCGAATCGGCGGTTGACCTCGAGCAGCAGCGCACCGATGCGCTCGGCGAGGACGGCAACCTGCTGCTTCTCCAGAACCACCGAGACAACGCGGGCGTCGTGCACGGCCTGGATGTAGAACGTGCGGTTTCCGGGCTGCCCGACGGTCCCGGCCACGAAGCGGTCGGGTGTGCGGAAAACGTGGATTGCGCGGGCCATGGCACTTCCAAAATACCGTGCTGATGGCGACGCCGTGCGCTTCGTACGCCGGTCCGCTCAGCGGCCCGGCGTGTCGGCGCGCTGAGCACGGGGTCGGCTAATTCGCCGAGCCGCCGACGACCGCGTCGCCGGAGGGCTGGTCTTTGGCCTCGGGCGGCGGAGCGGCACGCAGACCCGCCGACAGTCGCGTACCGGTGTGGTTGACATGCAGCACGAACGGACGCAGCGGGGTGTAGCGGATCACGCTCAGCGATGCAGGGTCGGCGTTGACGCGTTGAAAGCTGTCCAGGTGCATCCCATAGGCATCGGCTATCAGCGACTTGATCACGTCGCCGTGGGTACAGGCCACCCAGAGCACGTCCCCGCCGTGCTCCTCGGTCAGCCGCTGGTCGTGCCCGCGGACGGCCGCGACAGCGCGCGCCTGAACCTGCGCGAGGCCCTCGCCGCCAGGGAACACCGCGGCGCTGGGATGGGCCTGGACCACGCGCCACAGTGGCTCGTTGACCAACTCACCGAGCTTGCGGCCGGTCCATTCGCCGTAGTCGACTTCGGCGAGCGAATCCTCGATTACAGGCTCCAGGCACAGCGCCCGGGCCAACGGCTCTACTGTGCGGCGGCACCGCAGCAGCGGCGAGGACACCAATGCCCGGATGGGTAGGTCACCGATCCGATCGACCAGGCCAGCCGCCTGCTCGCGGCCTTTGTCGTCGAGGTCGACACCTTCCGACCGGCCGGCCAACACACCCGCGGTGTTCGACGTCGACCGGCCGTGACGCAGCAGCAGAACGGTCATGTCGCCGCGACCGTCCCGGTCGCCAGCAGGATCAAGACTGCACCGCCGACCACCACGCGGTAACCGACAAACCAGAACATGTTGTGGCGCACCAGGAAACGCAGGAACCACGTGACTGCCGCCAGGCCGATGAAAAATGCGATCACGACGGACAGCAGCAACTGCGGGCCCGTGGCGCTCATCCCCTCGGTGACGGGCCGGAAAGCATCGGGCAGCGAGAACAGCCCCGACGCGAACACCGCCGGAATTGCCAGCAGGAAGCCGAAGCGAGCCGCCAGTTCGCGTTCCAATCCGAGAAACAGCCCTGCACTGATCGTCGATCCCGAGCGCGAAACGCCGGGTACCAGCGCCAGGCACTGGGCGATGCCCACGACGACGGCATCGCGCCAGTTCAACTGCTCGATGTCACGGTTGCGACGTCCGACGTACTCGGCGAGCGCAATCACCGCCGAGAAAAGCACCATGGCCGTGGCCACCACCCAAAGGTTGCGCACGCTGGACCGGATCACCTCTTTGAAGAGCAGCCCCAGCACACAGATCGGGATGGTGCCGACAATGACATACCAGCCGAGCCGGTAGTCGGTGTTGCGGTGCGACTTCACGAACATTCCGTTGAACCAGGCGCGCAGAATGCGCACGATGTCGCGCGCGAAGTAGACGAGAACCGCGGCTTCGGTACCCAGCTGGCTCACCGCGGTGAACGAGGCACCGGCGTCGCCGCTGAAGAACACCCTGGACACGATGGCCAAATGCCCGGACGAGGAGACCGGGAGAAACTCGGTCAGACCCTGCACCACGGACAGGACGATGACTTGTCCCCAAGACATCGCCGGAACCGCAGACACGACGACGACCGTACCTGGTGCCGACGACGGGTGCCGTTGGGCCGCGGCCCGCTAACGCGAGACGGGCACCGCGTGAGCCACCGAGTCCCGCACGGCAGCGGTTAAGCTGCGCTCGTCGGTGAGGTCGATGTCCAGCACGCTGCGAACGGCGCGTGCGACCACATCTTCAGCCTGCGGAACTGGCGCCACCAGGCGCGGCCGGTAAATTTCGACGACGAGCGACCGGTGTTCGATGTGAAAGGAAAAACTGCGTCCATCTCCGACTTGTCCATAACCGCTGGCGAAAATGCCAGTGGTCATGTCTTCTACAGCAAACCCTTGATCTGCGGTATGCCGGTCAGCAGTGACGGTCATGCGGCGAGAATACCCCCGGCGTACCACGTTAAGCGGCAAACATGACGATATTAAGCGCGATCGCGTTCCTTAGAAATCGATATGCGTCTTCGGGCCACCGCAGATGCGGGTTGCTACCAGAGCGTCGGAACATTACCTATCAGGCCGTTTACTCCTCCATGGTTTTGCTGCTGCTGACCGCCACCAGCTCGGGGTGTTCGTCGAATCCACTGGCGTCCCCCCCGCGGACGATTGCACCCGCCCAGCCGGCCGTCTCTCCGCCCGCCCAGAACCCGGCGGGCGTGGTTCGGGCGCTGGGCGGCCACCCCGAAAGCGCCTGGTTCGATGCCCGAACTCGGCAGTTGGTGGTCCTGTCCCCCGGCGCTGACGCCGCGGCACCGGCCGGAATCACCGTGCTCGGCGCCCAGAGCGCACCACGCACGATCGCCCTGCCCGGGCCCGCCGCAGCCCTCACCGGCGACGGTCAGGGCACCGTGTACCTGGCGGGGCGCGACGGCTATTTCGCGGCCGATCTGACCACCGGGCAGATCGGCGCGACGTCCGTCGGCGGAACTCACGAGTTCACCGCGGTCGCCCGCCGCGCAGACGGCAGGCTGGTGCTGGGCAGCGCCGACGGCGCGGTGTTCACACTTGCCAACGGCGGCGAGATAGCCAACCAGAACAAGATCTTCGCCCGCGTCGATGCTCTTGCCGCAGTGGGAAACACCACGGTGGTGCTGGATCGGGGACAGACCTCGGTGACCACGATCGGCCCCGACGGTCGCGCCGAGCAGGCGTTGCGGGCCGGCGAAGGAGCCACCACAATGGCCGCCGACACGCAGGGTCGGGTGCTCGTGGCCGACACGCGCGGCGGCCAGCTGCTGGTCTACGGGGTCGACCCGCTAATCCTGCGGCAGGCGTTCCCGGTGCGCCAGGCACCGTACGGGCTGACCGGGTCACGCGAACTGGCCTGGGTGTCCCAGACGGCATCCAACACCGTCATTGGTTACGATCTGAGCACCGGAATACCCGTGGAAAAGGTGCGTTACTCAACCGTGCAGCAACCGAACTCGCTGGCCTTCGACGAGGCGTCGGACACCTTGTACGTGGTGTCGGGGTCGGGCGGCGGGGTGCAGGTCATCGAGCATGCGGGAGGCCGGCCGTGAACCCGGGCCCGCCCGCACCGCGGTGGAGCCGGCTGCCGGCGGGCTGGGAAGCCGACATGTCCGACGAGTACGAGTGGGCGCCGTTGCGGTTACCACCGGACGTGACCCGGCTCAGTGCGTCCACCCGTTTGTCCATCGAGGCCGAGTACCGCGGCTGGGAGTTGACCCGAGTTCGGCTCTACACCGACGGAAGTAGGAGAGTATTGTTGCGGCGCAAGAAGTCTCGCTTGGACAGCCGCATTCCCGAACAGCCGGAATCGTGACGCTGGCGCAACCACGCGGGCACCGGTTGTACGGTCCCGTGCGAAGTGTGCTGTTCCGGGTGCCGGCCGAACGCGTCCATACCCTGGTCTTCCGGGGACTGCGCGGCGCCACGGCCGCAGCGCCGGTGCGCCGGAGAATGCGCCGGTGGCTGGGCCCCACCGACCCGGTGCTGGCCAGCACGGTCTTCGGGGTGCACTTTCCGGGGCCGCTCGGACTGGCTGCCGGGTTCGACAAGGACGGAAGCGGGTTGGCTATCTGGGGCGCAATGGGTTTCGGCTATGCCGAGATCGGTACCGTCACCGCCCACGCCCAGCCGGGCAACCCCGCGCCGCGGTTGTTTCGGCTGCCCGAGGACCGGGCGTTACTCAACCGCATGGGCTTCAACAATCACGGCGCCGGCGCCCTGGCGGCTCGGCTCGCCCAACACGTCCCGGACGTGCCGGTCGGCGTGAATATCGGCAAGACCAAGAACACCCCGCCGCAAGACGCGGTCAACGATTACCGTTCCAGCGCAAGGCTGTTGGCGCCGCTGGCGGCTTATCTGGTGGTGAACGTCAGCTCGCCGAACACGCCGGGGCTGCGCGACCTGCAGGCTGTCGAGTCGCTGCGGCCCATTCTGTCCGCCGTGCTGGCCGAGGCGTCCGCCACCCCGGTGCTGGTCAAGATCGCGCCGGATCTGAGCGATTCAGACGTCGACGACATCGCTGACCTGGCCGTGGAACTGGGTCTGGCCGGCATCGTGGCGACCAACACCACGGTCTCGCGCGAGGGCCTGCGAACTCCCGGCGTCGAAGCCTTGGGGGCCGGTGGCATCTCCGGGCCGCCGGTGGCCCGCCGCGCCGTGGCGATTCTGCGCCGGCTTCATGACCGAGTAGGTGACCGGCTGGTGCTGATCAGTGTGGGCGGTATCGAGACTGCCGAGGACGCGTGGGAGCGCATCACCGCGGGCGCCTCGCTGTTGCAGGGCTACACCGGCTTCATATACGGCGGAGGCCTGTGGGCCAAAGAGATTCACGACGGCATTGCCCGGCGGTTGCACGACGGCGGCTTCGTGTCGCTGAGCGATGCCGTGGGGTCTGCGGTGGCGAACCGGGACAGACCGCCGGGTTAGGTCAGGCCGGACCGCCGGCGCCACCGGCGCCGCCGGTCCCACCGGCGCCACCGGCCCCGCCGGTAGCGCCGGTGGCGCCGCGTCCAATGCCGCCGCCGCCGCCGCTCGTGCCGGCCGTTCCCAAGCCTCTTGCGCCCGCGCCTCCGGTGCCGCCGTCTCCACCGGATCCACCGGTTCCTCCCGTGCCGCCGGTGCCGAGCACTGAGCTGCCTCCCGTGCCGCCAGTCCCGCCTACGGCGCCGGCGCCGCCCTTGCCACCTGCGCCGCCCGAGGTGGAAGCGCCGTCATCCCCGTCGCCACCGTGGCCACCGGCACCGCCATGTCCGCCGGCACCACCGTTGCCACCGTTGCCGGTCGGGCCACCTCCGGCCCCACCGGTGCCGGCGACACCCGCGACGCCGCCCGCACCGCCGGCACCACCGGTAGCGAAGCCATAGCTGGTACCACCGGTACCACCGGTGCCACCTCCGCCAGCGGTACCGCCGGTGCCACCCATGCCGTTGCCATCCCCGCCGGCTCCTCCCGCGCCGCCAGTGCCACCGGAGCCGCCTTGTCCGCCGTCGGCCCCGTTCCCGGAGTAGCCGGTGACCCGGCTGCCGCCGTAACCGCCGACGCCGCCTTGGCCGCCGACGCCACCCTGGCCGCCCGTGCCGCCGCCAAGTCCGCCGATGCCGGCACCACCCTCGCCGCCCTGACCGCCGTTGCCCCCACTACCGCCCTGAGCGCCCGGGGTTGGCGAGGCTCCGGACGTACCGGACTTCCCGAAGGCGCCGTTGCCGCCAGCGCCGCCGTCACCGCCCCTGCCGCCGGCGCCGATCGCCCCGGCCGCGCCGCCATCGGTCCCGGACCCTGCCGCCCCCGCGGCGCCCCCGGCGCCGCCCTTGCCACCATCGGCGCCGCTGCCGCCGTTGCCACCGACGTTGGGTGCTCCGGCGCCACCGTTGCCGCCGCGTCCGCCAACGCCCCCCTGGCCACCTGCTCCCCCACCGACCCCGCCGATGCCGGCACCGCCGTCACCGCCCGCTCCGCCAGCGCCAGCCGCGCCGCCCGGACTTCCCGCAATGGGCGGTGTGGCGCCGGTGATGCCCGCCGCACCGGTGCCGCCGTTGCCGCCGGTGCCTCCGGTGCCGCCCTTGCCACCGGTACCGATCGCCCCGTTTGCGCCGCCATCGGTCCCCAAGCCGGCAGCGCCGGCGGTACCGCCAGTGCCGCCTTGGCCACCGGCAGCGCCGCTGCCTCCGCTCGTGGTGCTGGTGCCGCCGGTGCCGCCAGCGCCACCCAGACCGCCGATCCCACCTTGACCGCCTTGACCGCCACCGGCCCCGCCGATGCCTGCCCCTCCGTTGCCGCCCTGGCCACCAGCACCGCCTCCACCGCCCTGGGCGCCAGCGGTGGGCGAGGCGCCGGACGTACCCGCCTGGCCGGTGCCGCCGTTGCCGCCGGTGCCTCCGGCGCCGCCCCTGCCCCCGGTACCGATCGCCCCGCTCGCGCCGCCATCGGTCCCCAAGCCGGCAGCGCCGGCGGCTCCGCCGTCGCCGCCGTGGCCGCCGTCCGCTCCGCCGCCGGTGCCCGTGTTGGCCCCCCCGCTCCCTCCGGCGCCACCCTGCCCACCGGCACCGCCGCGACCACCTTGACCGCCGCCGACCCCACCGAAGTCAGCACCACCGTCACCACCCTGCCCGCCGGCGCCGCCGCGACCGCCTTGCTCGCCGGCCGTAGGCGAGGTGCCGGACAAGCCGGCCTTCCCGCTGGCACCGCTGCTCCCGGCACCACCTGCGCCGCCCTTGCCCCCGACGCCGATCGTCCCGTCGGCGCCCCCGTCGGTGCCGGACCCGCCGCTGCCGGCGACTCCGCCGGTGCCGCCCCTGCCGCCGTCGGCTCCGCTGCCGCCGCTGTTCCCGGTGTTCGTGCCGCCCGCACCGCCGGCGCCCCCTGCACCGCCGACGCCGCCCTGTCCACCGTTACCGCCGCCGATGCCGCCGATGCCGGCACCGCCGGCGCCACCCTGTCCGCCGGCGCCACCCCGGCCACCGGCGCTACCGGAAGTCGGCGCGGGACCCGACACGCCGGCCTGACCGGTGCCACCGTTGCCTCCGGTGCCTCCCGTGCCGCCATTACCACCGGTGCCATTCACCCCCGCGGCGCCGCCATCAATGGCCGAGCCGCCAAGGCCGGCAGCACCTCCGACACCGCCCCGGCCACCGTCAGCGCCGGTACCACCGCTGGCTCCGCCGGTTCCACCGTCGCCACCCTGTCCGCCGGCGCCACCCTGGCCGGAGTTGCCGCCGCCGACTCCGCCGATGCCCGCGCCGCCGTCACCTCCCCGCCCGCCGGCACCGCCGTCGCCGCCCTGCCCACCGCCGGTGGGTGACGTTCCGGACACGCCGGCTTGGCCGATGCCGCCCTTGCCCCCCGCACCGCCGTTTCCTCCGTGGCCGCCGGTGCCGCCCGCACCGTCCGCGCCACCGTCGGTTCCCGCGCCGCCGGCCCCGGCGGCCCCGCCGACGCCACCGCGGCCACCTGCGCTGCCGCTGGCACCGCTGTCTCCGGTGCTGTTCGCCCCGGCGCCGCCACCACCGCCGTCTCCTCCGACGCCACCCTGGCCGCCCTGGCCGCCACCGGCGCCGCCGATGCCCGTGCCGCCGGCACCGCCTTGGCCCCCGGCCCCACCTGCGCCACCATCCCCGCCCTCAAACGGCGTACCCAGGCTGGGTTTGGCTGCCTCGCCTGAACCGCCATCGCCGCCGGTGCCACCCGTGCCACCGTTGCCCGCTATGCCTGCAGATCCACCCGTGCCGCCGGTACCCGCCGCTCCCGCGGCACCGCCCTCGCCACCAGTGCCGCCGGTGCCGCCGGCGGTGGCGTTGAAGTTGCCGTTGTCATTGAATCCCGCACCACCGGTTCCGCCTTGACCGCCCTGGCCACCGTGACCGCCAGCTCCGTTGGTGGCGCCGGCTACCGCGTTGCCACCGGCACCGCCGACGCCACCGGCGCCACCGTAGCCGCCGTGACCAGCGATTTCACTTGGGTTGCTGTTGGGCCTGACACCGTCAGCGCCACTACCGCCTTGGCCGCCGGGTCCGCCCTGTCCGCCGTCACCGGCGGTGTGACCGGGCGTGCTGGTAGCGCCGCCTTGTCCACCTTGACCCCCCGCGCCACCCGCGCCGCCGGCACCGACACTCGACCCGGCCTGGCTGTTGAAGACGCCGGTGCCCGCAGTGCCACCCGCGCCACCTTGTCCTCCGGCACCGCCCACGCCGCCTGTGCCAGCGTTGTCGGCGCCATCGTCGTTGTAACCCGCGCCTCCGGTTCCGCCGGCACCGCCCTGACCGCCGTCCCCGCCGACGCCGTTGTAGGCGTTATTGGTGGCAGAACCACCCTGGCCGCCCTGACCGCCTTGGCCGCCCTGCCCGCCGGCGTAACCGGTACCGGCAGCGGGGCCGGTGGCGCCTTGGCCGCCCTGACCTCCCTGACCGCCCCGGCCACCCTGGCCCGCGGTGTGGGCGACGGTCGTACTGGAGCCGCCCTGACCGCCATGGCCTCCGGCGCCGCCGGCACCGGCCACACCACCGGTGCCGCCCTCGCCACCGGTACCGGCCGCACCACCGGCGCCGCCTGTTCCGCCGGTGCCGCCGATGCCGCCGCTGGTGGCGTTGTTGGTGCCATCGTCTGCATATCCCATGCCGCCCTGACCGCCTTGACCACCTTGGCCGCCCGAGCCGCCGGAACCGTTGCTGCCGCCGTTCCCGGCACCACCCTGGCCACCTTTGCCACCGCCGCCGCCGTGGCCGCCCATGGAGCCGGTGTCGAATCGAGTCGCGGCGTTTGCGCCGGTGCCGCCGGCTCCGCCGGTGCCGCCGTCACCGCCCTTGCCGCCGCTGCCGGACGCGCCGACCGCCCCGCCGTCAGTGCCGGAGCCACCGAAGCCGGCCGCGCCGCCGGTCCCACCCTGACCGCCATCGAAGCCGTTGCCGCCGCTACTTCCGTTGTTGGAGCCGCCCGCCCCGCCGGCGCCACCGGCCCCACCGACGCCACCCTGCCCGCCTTGACCGCCGCCGACCCCGCCAATGCCCGCACCACCAGCGCCGCCCTGACCGCCACCACCGCCCTGACCGCCTTGGAGTCCCGGGCCCACCGCGCCGGTGAATGACGTGGTGGTGCTGCCGTCACCGCCGCGACCTCCGGTGCCGCCGGTACCGCCTTGGCCCCCCGTGCCGATCGTTCCGGAAGCGCCACCATCAGTCCCCGAACCCGCCGCACCGGCAGCACCACCGGAACCCCCTTGGCCCCCGGTCGCGCCGCTGCCCGCGCCGCTTCCGGTATTCGCCCCGCCAGCACCACCGGTGCCGCCCTGGCCACCGACACCGCCCTGACCACCCTGGCCACCATTGAGCCCGCCGACACCCGCGCCACCCGCTCCGCCGGTACCGCCGGCACCACCCTGGCCGCCCTGCAGACCGGCCGTCGGCGCGCTCGCGTCACTGACGCCGTCGCCTCCGGCGGCGCCCGCGCCGCCGCTTCCGCCGGCACCACCGGCGCCGCCCCGCCCGGACGCACCCGCATTGGCGCCGAACCCGCCGCTGGCACCACCCGACCCGGCCGCTCCTCCGGCACCGCCCGTGCCGCCCTGACCGCCGGTGACGCCCGCTCCGACAGCTGCTCCGCCCATCCCACCGGCTCCGCCGGCTCCACCGGTGCCGCCGCGGCCACCCTCACCAGCCAGCCCGATCACCGCGTGCCCTCCGGCCCCGCCTGCACCCGCGGCACCGCCGGTACTCCCGCTGAAGCCTTGCTGGCCGGCTGTCGCGTCGGCTCCGGCACCTCCCGTACCACCGTCGCCGCCGACTCCGCCATGACCGCCGAAACCGATCAGTCCGCCGTTACCGCCTGTTCCGCCGGCCCCGCCGGTTCCGCCGACACCGCCAGCGGTACCGGCAGCCCCGTGACCACCGGCGCCCCCGGCACCGCCGAGGCCAATCAATGCGGCATTGCCGCCGTCACCGCCGGCGCCCGCGACCGCCCCGAATCCCCCGCCGCCCCCGGCACCCCCGGAACCGAAAGCAAGCCCGCCCCGACCGCCGTTGCCGCCATGTCCGCCTTGGCCGGTGGGATCGGCTCCTCCGGCGCCACCCTGCCCACCGTTACCCAGCAGCGGCGCGGTGCCGCCGTGTCCTCCGTACGCGCCGGCGCCCCCGATTCCGCCGGCCCCGCCGGATCCGAGTAGCCAGCCACCGTTGCCGCCGGCACCACCGACCGCGCCGGCTCCCCCGGTCCCGCCGCTGCCGCCGGTGCCGATCAGCCCGGCCGAACCGCCGGCACCCCCGGGCGCACCCGCCTCGCTGCTGGTGCCGCCATTGCCGCCGTTGCCGATCAAGATGCCGCCGTCGTGTCCGGCCTGACCCACCGAACCGCTGGCGCCGCTGGCGCCGTTACCGATCAACGGGCGCCCCACTAGCGCCTCGGTGGGCGCGTTGATCACTTTGAGCACGGTCTGCAGCGGCGACGCATTAGCTGCTTCGGCGGCCGCATAGGTGTCAGCGCTGGCGTTCAGCGTCCGTGCGAACTGGTCGTGGTAGGCCATCAATTGAGCACCCAGGCATTGATAGTCCTGGCCATGCCCGGAGAACAGGGAGGCTACTGCCGCCGACACTTCGTCAGCAGCCGCGGCCAACAGCGATGTCGTTGGAATTGCTGCCGCCGCATTTGCCGAACGCAGGGACGATCCGACACCGACGACCTGAGCTGCTGCGATCGACAATGCTTGCGGGCTGGCCAACATGAACGACATCTCTTTCGTCCCTTCCCGGTAGTGAACTGCACGCGCCACTGCTCCAGCTATGACTTTCGCGCGATTGACGCTGCCGAGACCTCGTTCAGATGACGGATTCGGTGGATGAAATCCGCTCCCCCAAACGGGGGAGCAAGGCATCGCTCAAAGCGACCCCAGTAGGCCACAACGCCTGTACGGCAGAGGTGGAAACTGTTTCATCACAGCCTATTCCGTCATCTCTCAGCATGCTTCGTCAGTGCGTCGGTCGCGCAGCTCCGCACCACGCAAGGCACCAGGAGTCGCTTGCAAATTCGGCAGAATCCACTTCGATTGGCGGTGACTGTCGCTCGGCGCAGCTAACCGATCGCGGGCGGGAGGAACTGCTCGCAGGGCGCCGAAGGCCTGTCGCGGTCAAGGGAGATGTGATGGACTTCGCGAGGTTTCCACCGGAACGCAATTCCCGGCGGGTGTTTGCCGGTGCTGGACCGAGCCCCCTCCTCGCGGCGGCGGCGGCCTGGCAATCGTTGGCCGCTGAACTGAGTTCCTCCGCCGTCGCCTTCTCGGCCGTGACGGCAGAACTGTCCAGTTCGTCGTGGCAAGGCGCAGCGTCGGCGGCGATGTCGGGCGCGGCCGAGCCCTATGTGGGGTGGTTGAGTGGGGCGGCGGCCGACGCCGAGCAGGCGGCCGCCCAGGCCCGGCTGGCGGCGGGGGCGTTCGAAGCCGCGCGAGCGGCAACGGTGCATCCGGCGATAATCTCGAACAACCGCGCGGCACTTGTGCGTCTGGTGACCTCAAACCTGCTCGGGCTCAACGCACCGGCAATCGCCGCTGTCGAGGCGGAATACGAGCAGATGTGGGCCCAGGACGTGGCCGCATTGCTGGCCTATCAGGGCGAGGCTTCGGCGATCGTCTCGGCGTTAACGCCCTTCACCGCAATGCATTCCGCTGGCAACCCGACCGCCCAAGCGGTTGCCGAACCGAGCCTCGGAATCGAGTGGAGCCCTCGCTTCGAGAACCTGGGCTTGGCCAACCTGGGCCAGGGAAACATCGGCCGCGCGAATATCGGCAACTTCAATATCGGATCCGGCAACATCGGCAGCACCAACCGCGGCAGCGGAAACATCGGTGAGGGTAATCGCGGGTTCGGCAGCAACGGCATCGGCAACTTCGGCCTGGGCAACCTGGGCAATCACAACATCGGGCCGGGAAATCTCGGCGGCGACAACCGCGGCTTCTGGATCGCCGGCAACAACAACATCGGTATCGCCAATGCCGGTGACGGCAACGTCGGCATCGCCAACACCGGCACCAACAACATCGGCATCGGCCTCACCGGCGACGGGCGAATCGGCTTCGGCGCAGTCAATTCCGGCGCCGCCAATCTCGGCGTACTCAACTCGGGCACTGCGAACATCGGCCTGTTCAACTCCGGCACTGGAAATGTCGGCATCGGAAACTCCGGTGATGGAAACTGGGGCATCGGAAATGCCGGTGGCGGCAACACGGGCGGATCGAACACCGGCAGCTTCAACACCGGCTTCTTCAACGCGGGCAGCCTCAACACGGGCGTGAGCAACACGGGTAGTTACAACACCGGTTTCTTCAACGCGGGCAACGCCAACACCGGCAGCTACAACGCGGGCAGCGTCAATACGGGCGGGTTCAACTCCGGCAATTACAACACCGGGCTCTATAACACCGGCAATGTCAATACCGGTGCCTTCATCAAGGGCAACAACAGCAACGGCTTTTTCGTGACCGGCGACAACCAAGGCCAGATCAGCGCGTACGTCGCCATCGAGATCCCCACCATTCCGGTCGACATCGCTGCTGCTACTTCGATCAACCAGACGCTGGTGGTCGGCGGCCAGGAGTGGACCATTCCCGGCTACACCTATCCCAAGACGTACTTCCTCGGCGGTGACTTCTATCTGGGGCCTGTCGAGATCTCTTCCTCAACGCTCACCGCTCCGACGGTGACCCTCGTCATCGGCAGCCCGACGACATTCATCGACGCTACCCTCGTCGGCGGACTGCAGGGCGGGACAATTGAATTCGTCGAC